>NZ_JAFLXF010000005.1:0-246936 GCF_019891575.1 Pseudomonas sp. MIS38 | reverse complement strand
CCTCCAGGGTGGTGCCGAGCATGGTCAAGTGAATGATGTCATCCATCTCGAAGTCTGGCCGGGTGGCCGTGACATGCACCGTGATGTCGTTGTCGCCCTGTTTATCGACGTCTAGCTTGTTGTTGACGGCCTCTTGAACGATAGGCGCGGCCAGCAGGTCGATGCCGGTGGTGACGACGATGCGGGTTTCCTTGCACCAGTCTTCCGATTCATTGCCGACGATGTCGCGCACCTTGAAGGTGACCGCCAGACCGAAGAGGTCGGTGTCACCAGCCTCTTTAATAGTGGCTTTGGAGACCGTGATCAATATCGGGTTTGCCGCTGGATCGTTGATCTGCGCCTGGGTCACCGGTGTGGAATACTCAAAAAAGCCACCCCAACTGAGATGAATGACATCGCCCTCCGCGATGTCCGGGTAAGGCAAGCCGCTGCCGGACTCGGACCTGATGACAATCGGCACCCCCGCTTCGGCAACGTCTTTGTCCACCCCGCCGTTGACGATTGCCGGGGGAATGTACATGTACAGGTTGGAGTGACCAGGGCCCGGGTCGATGTCCTGGCCACCGGGGAGTTCCAGTTTGACGAAGAGGTTGAGGGGCTTGTCCGGACGCTCTTCTTTTTGATTGGGCTGTTTGATTTCGTAGGTGAGTTCGTAAGACGCGGTCTGCAGATGACGGGGAGCCACCCACAAGAGGGTCGGTTGCTTGAGCTCGGCCGCGTCAATGATGGGACGCCCGTCGACCTCACGGCCATTGAGCAGCAGCTTGACGGTATCGCCGACAGCCTTGCTGGCCCAGACGGGGATGACGACCAGCAGGCCGAGGTCGGGAAAAGTGAACACCGCCGCCCGGTTGATCCCCCACTGACCGGAAGGCAGGAGGCGTCCGAGCACTATCGGGTCCAGCAATGAATGGGGGGCAGAGATTCTCTTCTTGGGCTGAACGAGCATGGACGGAACTCCAAGCGAACTGTCGGGAGACAAAGGGCATGGAGTTATTCAGCGCTGAAGATGACGGCTCTGGCTACTGTCAGAAATTACAGGTAGGGACGTATTTGCGATGAACGGTCGTGAGCCCTGGCCACTGGCTCGCCGCATATCAATGTGGGAGCGGGCTTGCTCGCGAATAGGCCGGCACATTCACCATCACAGGTGTCTGAACCGACGCTTTCGCGAGCAAGCCCGCTCCCACAGGGGATGGGTGTTTCAGATAAAGACAATTTCGTAGGGCAGGCGCATCCGCTCGAGGATCACCGGCGGCAGCATCGGCGCGATGCCGATCGCCGGTTCGCCTTTGAGCTGGCTGGCATAGGCGTGGGTGGCGTGGCTTTTGCGCGCCACGGTCCAGGTGTCGAGGCGCAGTTTGCGTGCACGATCCCAGGGGATCAGGCTCTGCTCGCGCTCCGGCCAGTGCCAGGCCCAGACTGCCACGTCGTGATAGGTGGCTCCGGCTTGCGCCGCCGCGTTGGCACTGGCACGTCCGACCGCTTCGTGGTCGTCGTTGCCGTCGTTGCGCCAAGTGCTGAACACCACGTCGCCGGGGCGCAGATAACGCGCGATGAAGCTGGTGATTTCGGTCTCGCGTTCGAGCAGCGCGTTGTCGGTAAATCCGCCGCGCACCCATTTCAGACTGTGCATCGGCAGGCCGAGCCGACGCAGGGCTTCGACGCTTTCTTGCGGACGGAACACGCTCAGGCGTTTTTCCGACCACTGTCGCGAACCGGGATGGCTGGCGCTGCCGTCAGTGATCGACAGCAGTTGCAGCGGATGGCCAAGGCTGGAGAGCAATTGCAGGAGGCCGCCACAGGTCACCACTTCATCACCCGGATGCGGGGCGACGACGACGGCGCGAGCACCGCGGGGAACGAGGCTATGGGTGTTGATGACGGGAATGTTGTCCAGCTGCGGGGCACTGTTCCAGATCTGTACCGGCGGCGGGTTTTCGTTGAGGAATAACGGTTTCATGGGTGCTACGTCCTTGTCGAGTCAGGCCCTCAGCCGAATCTGCACCGTGCAAAAGCAGGTGCGCTCGACCCGTGAAGGCGAATGGATTGCTGTGCGACGCTCCCAACCCTGGATTGCCGCGCAGCAGAGTATTGCTCATGAAAACCGGTTCGTCGCGTTACAGATCAATCTGATCCGCTTTTTTTATGTCTAACTGTACCAATTTTCGCAGGTAGTCCCCGAAACCGCCCCGGGCACGGCTGTCCAGACGGGCGCTGGTGTGCACTTGCGGACGATGGCTCCAGGCAATGTCGGCACCGAGCAACTCCAGTTGCCGCACCAGTTGCACGTCCTCATCACAGGTCAAGGGGGCGAACCCCCCGGCCCAACGATAAGCATCGGCACTGACCCCGAGATTGGCGCCGTGGATATGGCGATGCCCGTCCCGCGCCTGATAGTGGCTGTGATAGCGGATTTGCGCGCTTTCGTCGAATGTCGGATCCCAATGTTCAACGGTCACCGTGCCGCACACCGCGTCCGCACCCAGACCCAACTGCGCCACCAGCCAGTCCTCGGCCACACGGCTGTCGGCGTCGGTGCAGGAGATCCAGCGCGCGCCACGCTCCAGCAACACCTGCGCGCCGGCGGCACGGGCCTGGCCGACGTTGCGGGCGTCGATGTGCAGGCTCAGTACCGGAAAGCCGCTGACGATCTGCGCCGAGCGATCGGTGCAGCTGTCGAGCACCACCAGCACTTCGACCGGTTCGCCGGCCAGCAGCCCGTGTTTGCTGGCGCGTACGGCGGCGCTCAGGCACTGTTCGAGCAGGTCTTGCTCGTTGTGCGCGGGAATCAGAATGCCGATCATCGCAGGCCCTCCAATGCGGCCACCGAGCGCGGCTCACGGCTCCAGACTTCAAGGATAAAGTCGGACTCCTGATGCAGCGCCAGACGCGGTAGCGGTAATTGCTCGTGAATCAGGTCATGTACCTGCCGCGCGTTGAGCGGGCAGCCATCGATGGGCGGGCGCCAGTGGCAGGCCAGCAACTGGCCGTCAGCCGTCAGGGATTCATTGATGCGGCGGATCACTTCTGTCAGATCCTGGGCATCGAGGTAGTAGCCGATTTCGCTAAATACAATCAGGTCGAATTTTTCCTCCGGCCAGTCACCGGGCAGGCGACTTTGGCGCACTTCGGCGTGGTCAAACAGGCTCAATCGGGTACGCGCCAGATTCACCGCGGCACTGGCGGTGTCGCAACACAGCAGGCGGTCGCAGCGCTCGGCGAGCTCGGCGCTGAGTTCGCCATTGGCGCAACCGGGTTCGAAGATCGCCCGATAATGCGCGCGAGGCAGGGCGGCGAGGGTGATCGCGCGTTTGCGCTGTTCGTACCAGCGCTCACGGAAGGCCCAGGGATCGTCATTGGCGCTGAATAATCCGTCGAAGTAACGATCGTCGACGCTCATAGAAACACCACTTCGAAAGGTTGCAGCAGGCGATCCAGCACGTACGGCGCCAATACCGGTTGCAGCCCGGCTTGCGGGTCGCCCTCCAACTGACTGGCGAAGGCATGGATCGCGTGGCGTTTGCGCGCCACTTGCTCGGGTGACAACAGAATCTTGCGCGCGCGCTGCCATGGCACTGAGGCGTCTTCGGGGGAGGCCCAGTGCCAGGTCCATACCGGCAATTCGTGGCAGGTGGCGCCGACCCGCCGCGCGGCTTCGATACTCGCGCGGCCGGCAGCTTCGTGATCGCAGTGGCCGTCCTCGCACCAGGTGCTGAACACCACGTCGCCGGGGCGCAGGTGGCGTTCGATGAACGCTACCAGCGACGGCTCATCCGCAGCGACCTGGCTATCGCTGAAACCGCCGCGCAGCCATTTCATCCGGTGCAGCGGCACGCCGAGGCGGCGCAGGGCTTCGGCTGATTCCTGCGGCCGCACCACGCTCAGACGCTCCACCGGCCAGCGCTCGGAGCCGGGGTGACTGGCGCTGCCATCGGTGACCGAGATCAACTGCAACTGCCGCCCGGCGGCGGCCAGCAACTGCAACATACCGCCGCAGCCGAGCACTTCGTCGTCCGGGTGCGGGGCGACAATCACCGCCCGCGCGCCCGGTGGCACCAGACTGAGGACATCGACGCTGTCCAGCGCCGCGAGGTGCCGGGAATGTTGCCATTGCAGCAGTGAAGTGCCTTGGTGGCCGATGATCGGATCGGGTTTATTGGCGACATTCATAGCGTCCAGGCCTCCTCGGGGTGTTCAGCCAGCGCTTGGCCAAGGGCCGCCAGATCACGCTCGGCATGGCTCTGGCGTAGGAACACCGGCAGATCAGCGATCAGCCGGGCGAAGTGCCGGTCCTTGCAGAACGGCCCCGCGCCCAGCGCCCGACCGGTCTCGCGCATCACTTGCTCAGCCGATTGCTCGACCACGGCGCGAGCACGCCGCGCTAACAGTTCGGCATCGGCTTCGGGATGCGCATCGATGTGCAGCGCACTGAAACGCAGGACATTGGCGGCTGCGTACAGCGCCGCATCGACCGTGCCGAGGTGGGCGAGGGCGTGCGGCTCCTGACGTTGCGCGCAGTGTTTACGCAGCGCCTCGGCGATCTCCCTTGCCGCGCCGTACCAGCACGCGGCGATGCCGATCCCGCCTTGCCAGAACCCCGGACGATTCAGGTAGTCGCCGGGTTCGCCGATGGCCTGGGCTTCAGCGCCGTCGAACAACACTTCGACGCTGCCGGTGGCACCCATGCCGACCGCTTGCCAGCCCTGATCGGTGATGGTCACGCCCGGTTGATCCAGCGCCACCGCGACCAGTTGCTGACGGTCTTCGGCATCCCACGCGGTGAGCAGCGCATGGCTGAGCACCGCCGCTCCGGAGCACCAGGCCTTGCGCCCGTCGAGGCGCACCATGTGCCCGGCCGGGCGCACCTGCACCCGCGCCTGCGGTGGTTCAGCCGCCCACATGCCCCAGGTGCTGCCCGGCGTGGGCGAACCACCGAGTTGTTCGATGATCGCCAATGCGTCGGTGTGGCCTTCGTAGAGTTTGCACAAGCCCAGATCATGTCCGCCGACTTCAGCCAGACGCTGAAAACGCTCCAGCGTGCGGCCGCTGCCCGGTAACGGCAACTGATCCAGACCGGCCTCGACCAGCGCCCGCAGGCAATGGCCGAGTGCGGCGGTGTCGTGATAGTCCGGCGGGCGGCGCGCCAGATAACTGTGCAGGTCCATATCAGTCTTCTTCTTCGCGTTGCAGTTCGAACAGCAGCAACGAACGCCCGGTGACCGAATACTCATGGCCGAACTCGAAGCGTTCCTGACCGCGAATCGATGGCTGATTGGTGTCGATCATGCAGGTCCAGAAACTGCCTTCCGGCACTTCCGGCAGGCTGAAGTTGACGATGTCGTGGTGGGCGTTGACCACCAGCAGCAGCGTCGCATCGGCACCCTTGCGGCGGATCCCGGTTTCCTGTGCGCGACCATCGAGGAGCATGCCCAGGCAACGGTTGTGCGCGTCATGCCAGTGCTCTGTGGTCATCTCGGTGCCGTCCGGCGCCAGCCAGGTGACGTCCTTGACGCCGATGTCCTCGTTATATTCGCCAACCAGGAAGCGCCCGCGACGCAGGATCGGATAAGCCATACGCAGCTTGATCAGGCGTTTGACGAATTTGAGCAGCGCCTTGCCGTCCTCGCTCAGGTCCCAGTTGACCCAGCCGATCTCGCTGTCCTGGCAATAGGCGTTGTTGTTGCCGTCCTGGGTGCGGGCGAATTCGTCGCCGGCGACGATCATCGGTGTGCCTTGCGATAGCAGCAGCGTGGCGAAGAAGTTGCGCATCTGCCGATGGCGCAGCGCATTGATCTCCGGGTCGTCGGTCGGGCCTTCGACGCCGTGGTTCCATGACAGGTTGTTGTTGCTGCCATCCTGGTTGTTCTCGTCGTTGGCTTCGTTGTGCTTGTCGTTGTACGACACCAGATCGTTGAGGGTGAAGCCGTCATGCGCGGTGATGAAGTTCACCGACGAGTAAGGCCGCCGTCCACGCTGATTGAACATCTCGCCGGACGCGGTCATGCGGCTGGCGAAGTCGGCGACCTGGCCGTCATCGCCTTTCCAGAACGCGCGCACGGTGTCGCGGAATTTGTCGTTCCACTCGACCCAGCCCGGCGGGAAGTGGCCGACCTGATAGCCACCGGGGCCGCAGTCCCACGGCTCGGCGATCATTTTCACCTGGCGCAGCACCGGGTCCTGACGGCAGGCGACGAGGAAGCTGTGACGCTCGTCGAAACCGTCGTGATAGCGCCCGAGAATCGTCGCCAGATCGAAGCGGAAACCGTCGACGTGCATCTCGCTGGCCCAATAACGCAGCGAGTCGGTGACCATCTGCAGCACGCACGGGTGACTGAGGTCGAGGGTGTTGCCGGTGCCGGAATCGTTGATGTAGTAGCGCTTGTCGTCCGGCATCAGCCGGTAATACGAGGCGTTGTCGATGCCGCGCATCGACAGGGTCGGGCCTTGCTCGTTGCCCTCGGCGGTGTGGTTGTAGACCACGTCGAGGATCACTTCCAGATTGGCCTCGTGCAGGTGCGCGACCATCTCCTTGAACTCGGCGATCTTGCCGCTGGCCAGGTAGCGCGGATCCGGGGCGAAGAAGGCGATGCTGTTGTAGCCCCAGTAGTTGGTCATGCCCTTGTGCAGCAAATGCTGGTCGTTGACGAAGGCATGGATCGGGAGCAATTCCACACTCGACACGCCGAGTTTGCGGATGTGCTCGAGCACGTCGTCGACCATCAACCCGGCAAAGGTACCGCGCACGTTCTCCGGCACCGATGGGTGACGCATGCTGATGCCGCGTACGTGGGTTTCATAGATGATGGTTTTGTCCCACGGCACGCTGACGCGGTGGTCGTTGCCCCAGGTGTGCGCCGGGTCGATGACCTTGCACTTGGGCACGAACGGCGCGCTGTCGCGCTCATCGAAACTGAGGTCGGCGTCGGGGTGGCCGATGGTGTAGCCGAACAGCGCCTCCGACCATTTCAACTCGCCGACCAGTTGTTTGGCGTACGGATCGATCAGCAGTTTGTTGTGGTTGAAGCGATGGCCGTTCGCCGGGTCATACGGGCCATACACGCGGTAGCCGTAGATCAGCCCCGGATGGGCATCGGGCAGATAGCCGTGGTAGATCTCGTCGGTGTATTCCGGCAGTTCGATGCGCTCGAGTTCGACTTCGCCGGCATCGTCGAAGATGCACAGCTCGACCTTGGTGGCGTTGGCGGAAAACAGCGCAAAGTTCACCCCCAGACCATCCCAGGTGGCGCCGAGCGGGAAGGGCAGACCTTCACGGATTCTGGACGGCTCAGCGTGCGCTGCGGGCTCGGCTTTTTTTGGACTGGACATGATTGCTCCTGCAAAACGGGTTGGTTCGAATAACGGATCAACTGTGGGAACAGAATCTGTGGTGAGGGGATTTATCCCCGATGGGTCGCGCAGCGGCCCTGCGACTGCTTCGCAGCCGATCGGGGATAAATCCCCTCACCACAGACATCTGTCCCTGACAGGGGGTGTTTGAGGTTTCTTCAGGACGAGTTGTCCCTGCGTGGCGAGCGAACTCGCCACACGGTCATTCAGTTCAATAATCCGGGTGGGTCAGTTGGCCGGGGGCTTGCGTGGGGCGCGCGGCTTTTTCTCGGCGGCTTTTTCGCCCGGTGGAATCACTTTGGCGGCGCTGGAAGGCTTGGCTTTGGCGTCGGCAGGCGCCTTAGGCTTGGCCGCCGGGGTCTTGCTTTCGGTAGCTTTGCCGGTCGCAGTCTTGCCGGCAGTTTTGCTGCCCGCAGCCTTTGGCGACTTCTTCGGCGCGAGGGCCTCGGCTTCGGCCAGTTTGCGTGCCATTTCCCAATGACGCGCTTCATGACCTTCAGGTTTGCCCTCCGATTCCCAGATCTGATAGGCGAACTCGCGGATGCGTTTATCGTCGGTACTCATCGCAATGCTCCTGAACTGAACTCGTCGTTACGTAAAGAGTTGGGTAAACAGATTGACCGGGAAATCCCCCAGCGCGGCGCTGACGTTCAGCTCCCTGTTTTTTGTGACTGCGCTGCTGTGAAAAAGTCCCTTCAGGTTTGTGTCAGAGGCGGCGAACGGTAAAACCACCCGTGTATCGCCACAGCGCAGCGCATCCACCTGTGGCACGGCACTGTTTTCCAGCAACGTCGCGCAGCGGATCGGCACGATCACGATGGCGTAGCGGCCCTCGTGCTCACGGGCGAATGCGAGCACGTTGTGCGCCTGCTCGCCCAGCACCTCCAAGGCCTGATACGTGCCCCGGCGAAACAGCTCGGCGTGTTCGGCGCGCAGGTTCAACACCTGGGCGATCAACGCTTGCTTGATACGCCCGTCACGCCAGTTCGCCAGCAGTTCCTGGAGCGGCGCGTGTCCGTCCAGAGCCTGCGCGCGCGCGGCGTAATCCACCGGCCGACGGTTGTCCGGATCAACCAGGCTGAAGTCCCAGAACTCGTTGCCTTGATACAGATCCGGTACCCCCGGCACGGTCATGCGCAGCAAGGTTTGCGCCAGACTGTTAAGGGCGCCGGCTGCCGCGATGCTGTTGACGGTCTTGCTCAGTGCTGCGCGCAGCAGCTCACCTTCGTCACCGGTGAGCAGGCGTTGGGTGAACGTCTGCGCAGCGTTTTCATAGGCTTCATTCGGCGCACTCCAACTGCTTTGCAGCTTGGCTTCGCGCAGGGCTTTCTGTTGCCACTGCCAGATGCGTTCGGCGTAGTCGCTGAAACCTGACTGATCGTCATCGCTCAGTTGCAGCGGCCAACTGCCGAGCAACGCCTGATACAGGATCAGTTCATCGCCGGACGACGGCACTTGATCATCGTCGCGCAGCGGCCGGGCGAGGGCGCGCCACAACTCGACCTGCTCGGCATACCAGTGGCTGCGTTCGCTGAGCACTGCCAGTCGTGCACGGGTGTCTTCGCCACGTTTGTGGTCGTGGGTCGCAGTGGCCAGCAAATTGTCGGGAAACGCATCCAGGCGTTGCTGATTGACCGCATGGAAGTCGCTGACCGGCGCGCTGAACTGCTCGGTGTTGTAGCCGACGTCGTTGCGCGACAGCAGCACCGCCGAGCGATACAACGCGGTGTCTTCCACGGCTTTGGCCGCTGCCGGCGACGTCAGTTGCTGGAAACGCACGCAGGCGTGCTTGAGGATCTTGCGCGAGCGCCCGCGCGGCTTTTGCCGCCAGGGCGTGCCACCGAGCCAGGCCGCCACACAGTCAAGCACCGGCCAGTCGCCTTCGCCCAGCGTCTGCCGCGCGCCGTCCATGGCCTGCTGGAAGAACTGTTCATCCTGAGCCGCGCGACCCAGCGCATTGATGTAAGTGCGATACACCGGGAAATGCACGATCAGCGCCTGCAACACCCGGCGGATCGCGCCGAGGGTCAGGTCACGGGTCATCAGGTCATCGCGGGCCACTTGCAGCAGCGCCTGGGCGACGCTTTCGAAGTCACTGGCCAGCGAGCCGATGAGGATCTGTTGCCTCGCCAGTTGCGCTTCTTCAATGAACGCCGCCGGACGCTCGGTGCGTCGCTGCCAGAGGTCGCCGAGTACATGTTCGCCATCGGGGTCGTGTTGCAGCAACGACAGCTGATTCATGAACTCGTAACCGGTGCTGCCATCCACCGCCCAATCGGTACGCAGGGTTTCGCCGGCACCGAGAATCTTCTCGACATAGATCGGCAAGTGCCGATCCGGCGCAAGCAAGTCGAGGCGCCGCCGCAGCTTGCGGCAATAGCCACGCGGGTCAGCGAGACCGTCGATGTGGTCGATGCGCAAGCCGTCGACCAGGCCTTCGCTAATCAACTGAAAGATCTTGCCGTGAGTGGCTTCGAACACGGCCGGGCGCTCGACGCGCAGGCCACCGAGCTCGTTGATGTCGAAAAAGCGCCGCCAGTTGATGTCGTCTGCTGCGGTGCGCCAACTGGCCAAGCGGTAGCTTTGACGTTCGAGCAACTGATGCAGCTTGTCGAAGCCTTCTGCTGTCGTGGAGTCGTAATGCGCGAGACTTTCCTCGATCGCGGCAAGGATCTGCGGATCGCTTGCCAGTTCCTTCAATTCAGCCTTGAGCGGCATTGCCAGCGCATGCGCGTCGGTCTGGTAGCTGAGGGTACTGAAACGATCGGCGAGGGATTTCAGCGCTTCGAGCGGTTTGAGCAACTCGCCGTAGTCATTCGGGCAGATCGGGAAGTGGTGCTCGTAATGCTCGACGTGGAAGCGACCTTGCTGCGCATCGAAATGCAGTTTCAGCGTGCCTTCCTGCAGCGCGACACCGTAGTCGCTGCCGAGAAACGGCAACAGCAACTGGCCTTCCATCAACGGGTCCGGCGAGTGCCACTGAATGTCGAAGAACTCGCCGTAAGGGCTCAGCCGGCCCCACTCCAGCAGATCGAGCCACCACGGGTTGTCACCGCCGCCGACCGCCATGTGATTGGAGACGATGTCGAGGATCAGGCCCATGTTGTGTTCGCGAAGGGTGCTGACCAGACGCCGCAGCGCCGGTTCGCCGCCGAGTTCCGGATTGACCTGGGTCGGGTCGACCACGTCGTAGCCGTGCATCGAGCCGGCGCGGGCCGCGAGCAGCGGTGAGGCATAAATGTGGCTGATGCCGAGGCGGGCAAAGTACGGCACCAGCGGCACCGCCTGTTCCAAAGTGAAACCCTTGTGAAATTGCAGGCGCAGGGTGGCACGCAGGGGTTGGATGAGGGTCTGGTTCATTGGTCACGCTCGGCAGCTTGCAGGCGGGCGCAGGCCAGCAGTTCCAGGCGGCGCGCGGCATCGGCGCCATCAAGCAAGGCTTCGCTGTTGCCGGGCAGGCGTCGCGACCAGTTCGGGTGGCTGTCGATGGTGCCCGGCAGGTTGGCCTGCTCGTCGATGCCCAGCGCATCTTCCAGCGGCAGCAACACCAGCGGTGCACGGGTGTGGCCGAGGAAACGCACGCTGGCATCGACCACTTGATCGGCTTCGTGGGACTCTTCGCGAAAGTTTTGCGGGTCCTGACTCAAGGCCCCGCGCAGGCCTTCGCGCTCGCGCTGGCGATGGCGGCGCCATTCGATTTCACCGTTGGCGTCGACAAATTCCAGACGCGCATTCCAGTCGATATCGCGGCCATGCCACCAACCGTTGAGCGTCGGCAGATCGTGGGTGCTGGTGGTCGCCAGCGCGTTGTCCGGCCAGTCGAGGATCGGTTTGAAATGCGTGTTGTCCTGTTCGAACAGCAGCACGCGCATGCCAAGAATCGCCCGCGCACTGAGTTTTTCCCGCAGACCGTCGGGCACGGTGCCGAGGTCTTCGCCGAGGACGATCGCCTGATGTCGATGGGACTCAAGGGTCAGCAGGCGCAGCAGATCGTCAAACGGGTAATACAGATAGGCGCCATCGGCCGGCGCCGCGCCGTTGGGGATCACCCACAGGCGTTGCAGGCCCATGACATGGTCGATGCGCAGCCCGCCAGCGTGGGCGAAGTTGGCGCGCAGCATGTCGATGAACGCACGAAAGCCGTTGCGGATCAGACCTTCGGGGGAAAACGCGGAAATCCCCCAGCCCTGGCCGGAGCGGTTGAGGATGTCGGGTGGTGCGCCAACGGTCAGCGAGGCGAGCAATTCGTCCTGAAAGCTCCAGGCCTGACTGCCGGCACCGTCGGCACCGACCGCAAGGTCAGCGATCAGGCCGATGCCCATGCCGGCGCTGCGCGCAGCCGTTTGCGCGCGCTCCAGGCAGCGGTGGATCAGCCATTGGCAAAAGGCGAAGTAAGCGATGCGCTCCGCGTATTCCTCGGCAAACGCTTCGAGGGCGGCGCCGCGCGGGTCATGCCAGTGTGCCGGCCATTCGCGCCAGTCGAGGCTTTCGCCACGGGCGGCGCGCATTTCCTGAATGGCTTCGAAGCGGCAGTGGTTTTCCAGGGCTTCGCCACCGGCATGGCGGAAACTGGCGAAGTCGGCATGCAACGGGTGCTCGCCCGCGACGAAGCCGTCGTACAAGGCTTGCAGCAATTTCTGTTTGGCGTCGGCGGCGGTGGGCCAGTCGATCAGCTTCAAGTCTTCCAGTTGCCGGAATTGCTCGGCCAGACCGCTGGCGTCGATCGCATCACGCAGAGCGCGTTCGCCAAGGATGGCGCCCGGTGCGGCATACAAGGCGTTGAGAAACAGGCGGCTGGACGGCGAATACGGGCTGTAGCGCCCGGTGTCGGCGCTGAACATCGCATGCAACGGACTGATTGCCAGCGCATCGGCGCCACGCTCGCCAGCCACCCGCACCAGTTCTTCCAGCGCCTGAGTGTCACCAAAACCGCCATCGCCGGGGCGGCGCAGACTGTACAGTTGCGCGCTTAATCCCCAGACGCGAGGGATCGGGTTGTCTACCGCATCGCCGACGCTGAAGCAGCGTTCGGGGGCCACGGCCAGAGTGAAATACTGATCGGCGATGTGCACCTGTTGATAGCCGACCGGGATCAACCCTGGCAGTCTGGCTTCGGCATCGAGCTTGAGGTTAAGCCGTGAGCCGTCTTCGAGGTGGATTTCGCAAGGGGTTTCAGGCTCGAAATAGCGGGCCAGATCAACGCTGATTCCGACATCTGCGGTCAATAGCGGTGGCAGGTGGCGATCCTGTTGCACCTGTTGCAGTTGCAGCAGGCTGGCGTCGATTTCCTGCGCGGTATTGGCTGGATGACCCAGGCCGGTGAGAACATTACGCAGCACCGCCGGGGCGACTTTCTGCGGGCGGCCGTTGGCGTCGATCCAGTCGACGGCGAGGCCGGCGCGGCTTGCGAGTATTTCCAGTTGCGCATCGCTCATAGGCGCTCTCCATCCAGAGGTTGCAAGGGGGTTGCGGCCGTGAGGCTGACAAGCGCGCAATACGCGGGCAGTACGCCCGGTTCCGACAGGGCAACGGCGGGCGGCTGTTGAAACAGCCACACGGCGTCGGTCTGTGCAGGGTTGACCACTGGCGTATCGCTGAGGTTCAGGTCAATTCGCAGCTCACTGCCATCGCCCAGGCGCCAGCGTGCACTGACCGCACCGAAGCCGAGCATGTGCGCCCCAAGCGCCTGGGTGCCGGACAGATTGGGAATGATGTAGCGGTGGCGCAATTGCAGCAGTTGCCGGTACAGCGCGAGGGTTTCCTGCTGTTTTGCGCTCCCGTTGCCGACCAGGCGCGGCTGCGAGGCGTGGAAGGTCTGCTCGGCATTCGGATCGGGAATTTTTTCGCGTTTGTGCGGATCGGCGAAGGCGCTGAACCCGGCGAATTCATTGCGCCGACCTTCGCGCACCAGATCCGCGAGTTCACCGTGGTGACTGGTGAAAAACAGAAACGGTTGCTCGGCGGCGTACTCATCGCCCATGAACATCAGTGGAATCATCGGCGACAGCAATAACAGCACGGTGGCGGCCTGCACGGCGCGTGGATCGGCCAGTTGATGCAAGCGTTCGCCGAAGGCTCGGTTGCCGATCTGGTCGTGGTTCTGCAGGAACAGGATGAAAGCGGTGGAGGGCAGGTGTTCGCTGGGCTCGCCGCGCGGTTCGCCGTGGCGGGTGATGTGGCCTTGAAACACGAAGCCCTGACTCAAACACCGCACCAGTTGCTCGGTGGGTTGCAGCGCATAGTCAGCGTAATATGCGTCGGTTTCGCCGGTCAGCAGCACGTGCAGGGCGTTGTGGCCGTCGTCGTTCCACTGCGCGTCGTAATTCTCTTCAAGCAGGCTCGACTGGTTGAGCTCGTTTTCCACGGTCAGCCAGACGTGGCGCGTCGGATCGATCTGCTGACGAATACGCTGCGCCAGTTCGGGCAGGAAGTCCGGGCTTTCGATGGCGTGCACCGCGTCCAGGCGCAGCCCGTCGAAGCGGTATTCGAGCACCCACATCAGCGCGTTTTCAATGAAGAAGTCCCGCACTTCACGGCGGCGGAAGTCGATCGCCGCGCCCCAGGGCGTGTGCTTGTCTTCGCGGAAGAAGCCTTTGGCGTAGCGCCCGAGATAATTGCCGTCGGGGCCGAAGTGGTTGTAGACCACGTCGAGAATCACCGCCAGCCCATGGCCGTGGGCGCTGTCGATCAGGTGTTTGAGTTGTTCCGGGGTGCCATAGGAGGCTTGCGGTGCGAAAGGCAGCACGCCGTCATAACCCCAGTTGCGTGTGCCGGGAAACTGCGCCAGGGGCATCAGCTCGATGGCGGTGATGCCCAGCTCGACCAGACGCGCCAGATGCTGCTCGACTTCGGCAAAGCCGCCGAGCGCGCCGACATGCAGCTCGTAGATCACCGCTTCGCTCCACGGCCGGCCATGCCAGGTGGTATGTCGCCAGTCATAGGCCAGCGGATCGACCACCACACTGTGGCGGTCAAGGTCGCCGTCCTGGGCGCGGGAGGCCGGGTCGGGCACCTCCAGTTCACCATCGATGTTGAAGCGGTAGCGGGTGCCCGCCGGGCACCGGGTCTTGATCACGAACCAGCCATCGGCCTGCTGTAACATCGGCAGGGACTGACCGTTTTCAAGTTCGACACTGACGTAAAACGCATCCGGTGCCCACAGCGCAAACTGAGTGTGTTCGGCGTCCTGCATGATCGCGCCGTGGGGCCAGTTTTCTTGGGTCCGTAACGGCATTGTGAAAAGCTCCCTGAGTTATTTGTGGCCGGCTTTACCCAGCGCCTTGGCGACCAGTTGTTCGTAGAGTTCGGCGTAGGGTTCGACCGCTTTGCACCAGTTGAACGGCGCGGCCATCGCTCTGCAGCGCATGGCGTTGAGCAGGTCGGGGAAGGCGAATACCTTGAACGCGCGGCTCAGGGCTTCGCGGTAGCTCTCGACAGTGGATTCGTCGAAGAGGAAACCGGTGACACCGTTTTCGATGGTGTCGGCCAGGCCGCCGGTATTGCGTGCCACGGGCAAAGAGCCGAAGCGCTGGGCGTACATCTGGCTCAGGCCGCAAGGTTCATAACGCGACGGCATCAGCAGGAAATCGCTGCCGGCAAACATGCGCCGGGCATCGGTCTCATTGAAGCCGATGCGCACGCCGATCTGCCCGGGAAAGCGCAGCGCCAGTTCACGCATGGCCTGTTCTTCTTCCGGCTCGCCACGGCCGATGATTGCGATCTGGCCGCCGTTCTGCACGATGTATTCGGAGACGGCTTCAGTCAGGTCCAGACCTTTCTGATAAACCAGACGCGAGACCACGGCAAACAGCGGGCCGCTGGAATCGTTCAAGCCAAACAGTTCACGCACATGGGCGGCATTGATCGCTTTGCCTTCCCAGTCGCCGATGGCGAACGGCGCGAACAGGTGTGGATCAGTGGCCGCGTCCCAGCTCTCATCGATGCCGTTGGGGATGCCGCTGAGCAAGCCTTGCTGGGTCTTGGCGGCGAGAAAACCGTCGAGACCGCAGCCGAAATCCGGGGTGGTGATTTCCTGCGCATAGGTCGCGCTGACGGTGGTGATGTGGCTCGAATAGGCCATGCCGGCCTTGAGGAACGACATCTTGCCGTAGAACTCCATGCCTTCCTGTTGCAGGGCGTGGGTCGGAATACCCAGCTCCGGGCACGAGCCGAGACTGGTCACGCCTTGATAGGCGAGGTTGTGAATGGTGAACAGGGTCGGCGTGCGCTGCCCGCGCCAGTGCATATAGGCAGGGGCCAGACCGGCGGGCCAGTCATGGGCGTGCACCAGATCCGGGCACCAGTGAATTTGTGCGAGGTTGGCGGCGATGTCGGCAGCGGCCAGGCCCAGGCGGGCGAAACGAATATGGTTGTCCGGCCAATCGCGACCGTTGTTGGCACCGTACGGCGAGCCTTCACGCTCATACAGCTCGGGGCAGATCAGCACGTAGATCACCAGCCCGTCCGGCATGTCCATGCGGCCGATCTTGCACGGGGGCAGCGCGGCATGGCCGCCGAGTTCGCCGATGATGTGGATCGGGTTTTCGCTGTGCATCACCTGCGGATAACCTGGGATCAACACGCGCACATCGTGCAGGTGCGCCATGGCGCGGGGCAGGGCGGCGGAGACGTCCCCCAGACCACCGGTCTTCACCAGATCGGCGATTTCCGAGGTGACGAACAACACTTTCTTTTTGTTGGGATTCTGGCTGGCGACCGGCGTCAGCGTTTTAGTGCCCGGGACGTTGATCGACCGGCTGCCGGGAAGACTCACCGTGCTCGATTCACCAACCGCCTGCTGAGCACGCTCTCCCTGAATATCCAATGCCGCACTGATCATATGAATCTCCCGTGTCGTTGATCTGATTCTTGTATCGAACAAGCTGTGGCCAAATCCTGTGGCCGGGCGCAAACGCGCCACGCATCGGTGAGCAAACGCTACCCAACACGTGCAAGCAGAATGGGTGAAGGGGCCGTTGCAAGGATTGCACCAGTCGCGTTGACCCTGCCTTTCAGATGACCCGCCGCCATCTGCAAAAGTTTCGACAATTTTTCGGGTTTGTGACTGGCCGGTTTTAATCCGCGAAAGTCAGTCTAGGCCAGATCCTAGAGCGGGCGAGAGCAAACGGGTAAATTGTTCGACAATCGGTTTGCAGGCAACGAAATCCGTGGTGTTCAAGCAGGAACGCACCGACGAAGGGCAGGTTTTTTTGAGGGAGAGGGCTAAAACGGTGACTGGTTGGTCACGATTTTGTGCTAGTGCAAAGGGAGGGCGCACTGTTGTGGTGCGGGCAGTTTGTTGATGTGTTGTCTATTAAGGCCCCTTCGCGAGCAAGCCCGCTCCCACATTGGAAATGCGTCGTGCACAAATAAACTGTGGGAGCGGGCTTGCTCGCGAAGGCGTCAGTCAATTCACCGCAGTCGAATAGTTGTGATCAATTCAACAGGCGCAGCGGGCTCCCGGCGGCCCAGCCTTGAATATCCTCGATCATCTGCGCAAAGAACTGCGCATAGTTCTGTCGGCTGACATACCCCACATGTGGCGTGGCCAACACATTCTCCAATGTGCGAAACGGGTGCAGTTCAGGCAGCGGCTCCTGATCGAACACATCCAGCGCCGCGCCGGCGATCTTCTGTTTCTGCAACGCCTTGATCAGCGCCGCTTCATCGACGATCGGCCCGCGCGCGGTGTTGATCAGCAGCGCGGTGTTTTTCATCCAGTCCAGCGCCTGCGCGTCGACCAGCCCGCGGCTGCGTTCGCTGAGCACCAGATGCACCGACAGCACGTCAGCCTGTTCGAACAGTTGCTGCTTGCTGACCCAGGTCACGCCGGCCTGCTGTGCGCGTTCGGCGGTGAGGTTTTCGCTCCAGGCAATCACGCGCATGCCAAACACCTGACCGAATTGCGCGACCTTCTGGCCGATGCTGCCCAGACCGAGAATGCCCAGGGTCTTGCCGTGCAAATCACCGCCCAGCCCTTGCTGCCAGCCACCAGCGCGCAGGGAGTTGGCTTCATTCAGCAGATTGCGCGTAGCGGCCATGATCAGCGCCCAGGTCAGTTCCGGCGCCGCGTGTTTGTAGCTGTCGGTGCCGCAGACCTTGATCCCGAGGCCAGCGGCTGCCTGCATGTCCAGCGCCGCGTTGCGCATGCCGCCGGTGACCAGCAGCTTGAGGTTCGGTAGACGCTGCAGCAGCTCCTGATCGAAACGCGTGCGCTCGCGCATCACGCAGATCACCTGGTACTGGCTCAATCGTTCTGCCAGCGTGACATTGTCCGCCGGGTAGTCATGCACAAACGTCACGTCGCCGATGCTGTCGAGCACCGACCAGTCGACCACGTCTCGTGCCACGTCCTGCCAGTCATCGATCACTGCAATCTGCACCGCCATCAGTCTTACCTCATCAACGAACGGGATTGGTGTTGTTCAGCCAGCCGAGCAAGGCCTGGTGAAATTTCGCCGGTTCTTCCATCTGCGGCGCGTGGCCCATGCCGGGAAACTCCACCAGCGTCGATTGTGGAATCAGCTTGGCGACCTGCTTGCCGAGCACCTCATAGTGGCCGATTTTCGCCTTGACCTCGGGGGACGCGAGGTCCTTGCCGATGGCCGTGGTGTCGGACGTGCCGATCAACAGCAGGGTCGGCATCTTCAGGTCCTTGAACTCGTAGTACACCGGTTGGGTGAAGATCATGTCGTAGATCAGCGCGGAGTTCCACGCCACCTGGGTTTTGCCCGGGCCGTTGCTCAGGCCGGCGAGCATGTCGACCCAGCGGTCGAATTCGGGTTTCCAGCGGCCGTCATAATAGGTGTTGCGCTCGTAGTCGCGAATGCCTTGGGCGGTGACTTTGAGTTCGCGCTGATACCACTGATCAACGGTGCGGTACGGCACGCCGAGGGCTTTCCAGTCTTCCAGGCCGATCGGGTTGACCAGCGCAAGTTGTTCGACCTGATCCGGGAACAGCAGCGCGTAGCGAGTGGCGAGCATGCCGCCGGTGGAATGGCCGAGCAGGGTGGCTTTCTGGATGCCCAAGGCCTTGAGCAACTGTTGGGTGTTGGTCGCCAGTTGCTGGAAGCTGTACTGGTAGTGATCGGGTTTGCTGGAGGTGCAGAAGCCGATCTGATCCGGCGCGACGACCCGGTAACCGGCCTCGCTCAAGGCCTTGATCGAACTGTCCCAGGTGGCGGCGCAAAAATTTTTGCCGTGCATCAGCACCACGGTGCGCCCGTTGGCCTTGCCGTGGGCGGCGACGTCCATGTAGCCCATCTGCAGGGATTTACCCTGGGACTGAAAGGCAAAGTGTTTGAGCGTGTAGGGGTATTGGAAACCTTGCAGCTCCGGGCCATAGGTCTGGCCATCGGCGGGTGCAGTTTCAGTGGGCGCTGCAGCGTGGGCAAACAGCGGCAGCGCAGCAGTCAGGACCAGGCCGGGCAGCCAGCGGGATAGCGTGACGGACATAAGGGCAAACTCCATGGAAATCGGCCGATGCTGGAACGCCCGGATTAGGGCGACGTTAACCACAGGCAACGCGATGGCCGGAATGTTCAACCGAGCCAGCCCAGGGTCAGCATCGCCACCACGGCGTAACGCGCAGCTTTGGCCAGCGTGACGATCAGCAGAAAGCGCCCGAGCGGCTCGCGCATGACGCCGGCGATCAGGGTCAGCGGATCACCGATCACCGGCAGCCAACTCAGTAGCAGCGACCAGTGTCCATAGCGCTCGTAGTGTTTGCGCGCCGTGGCCATGTGGTTGGGGCTGACGGGGAACCAGCGTCGATCCTGAAAGCGTTCGAGGCCGCGCCCCAGCCACCAGTTGACCAGCGAACCGAGGACGTTGCCCAGCGTCGCTACGCCCAGCAGGCCCCAGAGCCAGTAACGGTCGCTGGCGATCAGCCCGACCAGCAGCGCTTCGGATTGCAGCGGCAACAGCGTCGCAGCGCCGAACGCCGCCGCGAACAGCCCGACGTAACCGGCAGCCATCAATGCGCCGGGTAGTCTGCCACCACCACATCCGTGCCGTCTTTTTTCAGGCCGATCACTTGATAGGCATCGCTCATGCCGTCCATTTCCATGCCCGGTGACCCCATGGGCATGCCCGGCGCGGCGATACCCAGCAGATCGTCACGCTTGCTCAGGGCCAGCACTTGTTCCGCCGGCACATGGCCTTCAACGAACTTGCCGTTGATCAGTGCGGTATGGCACGAGCCCAGGCGCGGAGGCACGCCGTGTTGCTGCTTGAAGCTGCTCATGTCGCTTTCGACATGGTCTTCGACTTTGAAGCCGTTGGCTTCGAGGTGACTGATCCATTTTTTGCAGCAGCCGCAATTGGCGTCGCGGTGCACTTCGATCGGGATCAGCTCGCCGGCCTGGGCCAGGGAGGACAGTAGCAGGGCGCTGAGGGCGGCCAGTCGCAGGGAGGTTCGCATGGTGGGCTCTCGACAAGGATGACGGTCAAAAAGGAAAGTATTTTGACCGGATTATCCTGCCGGGCATCAACGGAGTGTTTCAAGTTGATACAAGGCAGGCTGGCAGGATGATCATGGATCAAGCCTGACAGCCTGCTGAGCGGGAGATTACAAATCTGTCAGGCTCAACGAACCTTGAACCGCCCCATGATCGCGCTCACCCGGTTGTTGGCTTCCAGCAACTGGCGGGTGTTGAGTTCGCTGGCCTGGCCGCTGTGCACCAGTTCTTCGACCATGTGGCGGATCTGCACCATGCTGCGGTTGATCTCTTCGGTGACCGCACTCTGCTGTTCGGCAGCGGTGGCGATCTGGGTGCTGAGGCTGTTGATGTGGCTGACCGAGCCGGCCATTTCATCCAGACCGGAGTTGACCCGCGCCGTGGCGTCGGCGGCGGACTGGCAGCTGGCCTGAGTGTTTTCCATGGCGCTGACCGACGAGCTCACGCCTTGGGTCAGGCGGGTCAACATCTCGTTGATTTCCGAGGTGCTGGCCTGGGTGCGAGCGGCGAGGGCGCGGACTTCGTCGGCGACCACGGCAAAGCCGCGACCCTGTTCACCGGCCCGGGCGGCTTCGATGGCGGCGTTGAGCGCCAGCAGATTGGTCTGCCCGGCGATTGCGCCGATCACCCCGAGAATCTCGGTGATGCGCTGCGCGTCCTGCTGCATGTTCTCGACTTTCTGGGTGGCGCTGGCCACTTCGTCGATCAAGGCCACCACGCTGTTGGTCGCTTCACCGACCACCACCCGTGAGCGATCGGCGTTTTCGTTGGCGCGCTGGGTGAACGCAGCGGTTTCAGCGGCGTTCTGCGCAACGCTTTCGGCCGTCGAACTCATTTCGGTGATGGCGGTAACGGTCTGATCGGTTTCCGAAGCATGGCGCAGCAGAATCTGGCTGGTGTTGGCCGACGTACGCTGCAGGTCGTCCAGGCTCGAAGCCATGGCGCCGGTGGCCTGGGTGACTTCACCGATCATGTTCTGCAGGTAGGCAATAAAGGTGTTGACCGAGTGGCCGATGGCGCCCAGTTCGTCTTCGGCACGGATGGTGATGCGCCGGGTCAGGTCGGCATCGCCGCTGGACAGCAAGTCGATGTTGGCCTTCAGCGCTTTCATCCGCGACACCAGTTGGCGGATCGCGTAGACCTGCAACAACACCAGCAGGATCACCAGCGGAATCTGCAGCAGGCTCAGGCTGCTGAGCACGTCGTCACGCTGGGCGGTGAGCATTTTCGTTGGCAGGGCGGTGGCCAGGAACCACGGCGTGCCTTCGATCGGGCGCATGAAGAAGGTGCTGGCTTCGCCGTTGTTGTCGAACTCGATGCGTTGCGCCTGATCGCGGTTTTGCAGGCCGGCCTTGACCTGACTGGCGAAGGTCGAACCGGCGGCCAGTTCGCTGATGTTCTTCAGTACGATCGGGCCGCTGATGCGCGAGCTGTTGCTGATGATCTTGCCGTCGGCCTCGACGATCAGCATTTCGGCGTTGAGGTCTTTTTCCTTGCGCGCCACCAGATCGTTGAAGAAGCCTAGCGTCACGTCGATGGTCGACACGCCCCAGGCCGCACCGTTTTTCTGGATCGCCATGGCGCAGTTGGTGCGCGGCTCGGCACTCGCGTCATCTTTATAGGCAGCGGCCCAGGCGCACTGGCCGCGCGGGGTCTGCATGCCGCCCTTGTACCAGCTCTGGTCGTAGTAGTTGGGCGCCGCATCGCTGTTCCAGAAGGTATTCACCGCCAGTTTGCCCGAGGCATCGCGGTGCCAGAACGTGCTGAACTTGTTGCGCCCGGCCTCACGCTGACCCGGCAGTGGCCAGATCCCGCCACCGAAGACTTTCAGTTCGCCGTACTGATCCACCAGGCCCGGCAACACTGTGTCGATGGCCGCGCTGTCGAGCAGGGGAATGGTCTGGGTGATGCTGCGCTGTTGCGCCTGGACTTTGTTCAGTTCGCCCTGAATCTGTTCGGCGACTTCGGCAATCCGGTTGAGCACCACCTGTTCTTCGGTATGCCGCAGCTTGGGCGCGACCAATTGGCTGATACCGACCACGGTCAGCACCGACAGCAGCATGATGAACAGAACCAGAAATAACGTGTAGCGAGCCTGAATGGTGCGGAATGCGGGCATGGATACCGGTCCTTGAGCTGCGATTCTTATTGTGGGGTCGAGGGAAAAACGGCGGGGTCACACCAGCGTATCGTCGGCGAGCGGGGAAGCTTTAAGTACTTTGGTGCAAGAAAGTTTCGGGCTGACGGAAGGGGCGTGTCGACTCCGATACAAATGGATCGACTCTCCCGTCAGCCAGCGCAAAAAAAGCTTCGCGAGCAATCGTCAAACTGCCATGAAACCGCGACACCGTGAGCTTCTGGCAATTTGTATCGAGAATGTACAAAAATTGTAAGCGGCTGCACTAAAAGGGTTGGTGCCACCAGTTCGCCGGTAGATACTTCCCGGCATTCAAGTAGTCCAGCAAGGGCATTTCATGGTTATTTCACAGGGAGTCTTCTCATGACGATCGGCATTGTCGGCGGCTGGGAGAGCAAGGCAGGGGTGCTGGTTCGCAATACAGGCGCGAAGAAAGAGGTCAAACAAAGCCTCAAGGTGCAGCAGATGCTCGCCAAGGTCGGCACCAATCCTAACGCGCTGAACACAGCCGAAATGGACAAGCAGGGCCTGCGCAAAAATATCAAGGGGTTCGATCCGGCGAATGTCTCGGTCAAGCAACTGAGCAATCTGAGTGTTTTTCTGCGTGAACGCGGGCTGATTTCCGACATCACCTCCTTTACATTGCTCAATGCTGGCGACAAGTTCGACCGTTTCGGCGTGACCAAAGACCCTGATGCAAAATTCAATGCGCTGGAGTATTTCGCCACCCAGCTCGACGCCATTCAGAACAATGGCCTCAATGGCAATGCCTACGGCAAGAACCTGATCCCTGAATACAAAAAGGCGATCTATGTGCTGCAGAACCTGAAAACCTACGGTGAAGGCAACGCGGCGAAACCGGTGGATCAAGGCGTCAAGTCCAAGGCCTGAGCCGGTCACCCACGGCCCACCCATTGATTGGGTGGGCCGTTTTCGTTTTTAGTCCTGATACCTTTCGCCGGCCTGCTGCGCCTGATCCTGCAGGTGCTGCATATGTGGACAGTGCAGACTCAGCGTGGAGGCCTGGTAGCCACGATGAAACAGTGCCAGCCAGCCGTCGCTGTGGTCATCGGGGACAATCCCGGTGAAAGCGAAACCGGCATCGGCCAGTTTGCGCAGCGCGCTGGAAAACCCTTGGGCGAGTCTGAGTCTGATCGAAATCAGCCAGTGCGCCGGCAGTTGTCCCAATTGCTCGAGCAGGTTGTCATCGAGGGCCTTGAGCAGCAGGTCGTAGCGCCCGGATACGTGATCGAAGCGGATCTTCGGGCCTTTCCATGGCACGGTATGGTCGGTGGTACCAAACACCGCCTCCAGACGCGACATCAGCTCGCGGCAATCCTGCGGCCAGGCGAGTGCCGGCAGCGGGCGCCGATAACCGTCGATGCTGCAGTGACCCACAACAATCGTCTCCCGCCCTGTTCCACCGAACGGCGAAGGCGCGTAATCGGGCAACAGACCACAGCTGTGAAACCCCAGGCCGGCGGCCATGCGCTGCGTATACGGGTGGTGCGTGACCTGCTTGATCGTCACGCCTCGGCAATCCAGCGCCTGGGCATGAATCAGCAACTGCTGGCCCAACTGGGTGGCGATGTTTTGCCCGCGAGTGTCCGGGTGCACCACGGTCAGTGCCAGCTCCGCCAGTGCGGTTCGGCCAGATTGGCGAAACAACGTGGCATGCCCGCAGATATGTTCGTTTACCACCGCCACCAGCGAGTGCCAGCGACCGACGCTGTGGTTCTGGCTGATCATCCAGGGCAGATACACGTGGGGTTGAGGATAATGAACACCGTAGATTTCTTCGAACAGGCGGCTGACTGCCGGCGCATCGGCGACGCGATAGCGGCGGATGGTTGTCGTGTCCATCACGCTTGCCCCTGCTGCGGATGGTCATAAACCCGTCGATCCACGACCCGCTGATGTTTGCCGGAGCGTGGATGACAGGTCAGTTCATCGTTCGCACAGGCGATCACGTTCAGCTCCAGCAATTGATCGAACTGCAGCTTCTCGATCAACGGGTATTGGTCGATCAGCGCACGGTGCAGGGTTGAGCTTGCCTGGCTGATGTCAGCCGTTCGCGTGCAGGGTACCCACTTGAGGCTCAGCAGATCTTTGCATGCTCGCTGTTCGATGAGCAGTTGCCAGTCATCGCTGGCGGCGATCTTGCGCACAAGCTCGCCGATGTCACCGGTATCCAGACTCAACACGCTCACCCGCACGCGCTGGCTGTTCATGCTGCGGCCCATCAGGGCGAACTTGCGCATCGGCGTCCCCGCCGGTTCACGCCAGCAGGCGAGGTCGCCGACCGGATAGCGGATCACCGGCATCAGGCGCCGGGTGAGATTGGTCAGGACCAGCCTGCCGTTACGGTTGCACTCTTCGATGACGGCACCGCTCACCTCATCGATGATCTCCAGCACGCTGTGCCGCTCCAGCATCCGGTGTTCGCCCAGGGCGCAATCGCGGGTGCTGACGCCGATCAGTCCGGCATCGACACTGGCGTAGCCGATAGAGGCAATGCGTGCGTTCGGGAACACCCGCTGGAGCGTTTGCAGTTGGGCGGCGAACAGGCTTTCGCCGCCGTAGAGCAGGGTTTCGACGCCCTCCAGGATCCGTGACTGGCGCTCAAGCCAGGCGGCGAATTTGAGCATTTGCGCCGGCAGACCGGCCAGCACATTGATCCGGTACGCAACGATCGACTCGGCCAGTACGGCGCTGTCGACGGCCCCGGTGAAGGGAAATTCGCTGACGGGAGTCTGGACATGTGCCAGCGCGTCGTGAAGAAAAATGAAGCTGGCATACAGGTCGCCGACGAAGAACAGATTGGCGACCCGGTCGCCGGGGTTCAGTTGCGCCGTGAGTTGGCTGCCGAAATCGCGCACCAGGGTTTGCCATTCTGCGCGGGCAAACAGCGAGAGTTTTCCTGAGCCGGTGGTGCCCCCGGTCTTGAAGACCATCGCGTCTTCCAGCGGGCCTGACAACACTGGCCATTGGTGCGGATGCTGACTGTCACGCCAGTATTGTTCAGGGTCGATCAGGGGCAGTTCAGTCAAAGCGCTGATGGGTGCCGCGACATGTTTGAAGTGTTCGCGGCAATAGGCCGAATGTTGGCGGGTGTAACCGAGCAAATTGTTCAATTCAACGATCGTGTTCATGATTTTTTCTTGTATGAAGTGGCGATGGGCCGCGTGCAGATAGCTGCTGTCAGCGGCGCGTATCAATCAGTAGGGGAGCTTTGCCGCTGTGCCGGTTTCGGGCGAACTGCTCGACGGCACATTGCTCGACGTCCAGCGTGAGCAAACCGGTCTGCACCAGCGTGGTCAGCGTCGAATAATTCTGCAGTCGGCGGTGGGCCTCGGCCGGTTCCTGAGGGCAGCACAGGCGCATGCGTTCCAGGCCGTCAGGGCCGTGATCGAGGACCAGTTGAAACGGCATCTGAAGGTGCTGCTCCAGGATCGCCAGCGAAATAAAATCGGTGCCGATGCGCAGCAGGTTGCCGTGGCGTTGCAGCAGTTCGAAGCGCGGCGAAGTCAGACCGCAGGCACACGGGCCGGGTAACCAGCGTCCGCTGTCGCCAATGTCATAGCGCTGCACGGACTGACCCTGACGCTCGCGGGAGGTCACCAGCAGACGACCGGATTCGCCGTCACCGACCGGCACGTCATGCTCGAAATCGACAATTTCCAGGTGCTGGATGTCGCTCATCAGATGGAAAACGCCATCTGCCGTGGCCCGGCAGGCATGGCCCAGGGGACCGGCATCAACGCTGCCGTAAATCGCCGAGCGGATCAGGCTGACGCCGCAACTTTGCAAGAGCTCGCGGGTTTGCTCACTCAGGTGTTCGCCACCGAGAAAGACCTTGGCGACGCCACCGTAGCGCCGCAGTATTTGTTGTTCGTTGATAAACAATCGGTGCAGGGTGCCGGGCATGCCGATCAGCACGGTGATCCGTTGAGCCTCGATCATCTGCGCGATCTCGCGGTAATCGTCGTCCGCCGGGGCGCCCATCGGCCAGTGCCGGGCCTGCAGTTGTTCCAGTACTTTGGCAAAACTGGAAAAGCCGCCGTACAGTCCGCCGCTGAAAAACAGGTTCATGACCCTGTCCTGCGCCGGGTCCAGTCCGGCCGCGAGCAAGCCATCAGCGGCCGCCTGCATCTGGCGCTGGAAGTCGTGGTAACTGAAGCCGGAAAGCACAGGTGCGCCACTGCTGCCGCCGGAGCGAAAGAACAGCTGCGCCGCTGAATCCGGCGGCTGGCGGACGAACTGTCCCTTGTCCATGATCGCCAGTCCGGTCAGTGGTGGTGGGGCAGGCAGCTGATCAAGCGTGGAATGGCCGGTCAGCACGTTCGTCGGCAGACTGACCGATACGCGTCGACTCAGGCGCTGCAGCGCATAAACACCGTCGTGGGGTTCGCCGTCGTAGCCATCGTGAATAGTCTCGATCGGGGTAATGCGCGTCACACCGGCGGCAATCAGCGTTTGCGCCAGTTCAGCGATCTGCGCCTCGGGGCACAGCAAGGCGCAGCTCTGCAGCACGTTGCGCCAGGGCAGCAACGTGGCGCTGAGCCGCTCGCGGGGCATTGGTTTGAGCAACAGGCTGCGAAACAGCGCAGAAGGTTCGAGCTGGCGATCATGGCTCCAGATCACCCGCCAGCCCGACGCACTCCAGACCCGGCCGGTCTGCCCGGCAAAACTCTGGGCCAGCCGGGCCATTGCCGTGCAGGTGGTGATTTGCGAAGCCTCTTCAAGCGTCGGTGCAAGGGCCGGCCATTGACCGGCACGGCGCTCGAACGCGGCGGCCAGTTGTGCCCCGATATCGTTCAGTACGCGCGCGTCGTCGCTGTCCACCAGCAACCACTGCGGGCTGGAGCAGGCTTGCTGATCGAGGCGGCAGACTTCATCGACAATCGCATCGAGGACAGCGGGCGATGCGGCGTCCGGGGTCAGGTAGGCGAAGCTGATGCGGTGCCCCCAGTCGATCCAGCGACAGCCTGGCGGGATCTGCTGGCGGATGGCTTGCAGCGCGGTTTCGCCACCCCACGCCGCGACACCGTTGGCGTGCCTGCACAACTGGCCGATTTGTTCGGTGCGGGTCGGCAGCACCGCCACGTAACCATTGAGTTGTCCGCTCGGGTCGCATGCAACCAACGCCTGAAGCAGGCGCGCGGTGAAGCCCGCGTCACTGCTGCTGGGACGCAGCCAGTTGACGTTGCCGCTCAGCAGACTTTCGATCACCGCACAGAACGCCAGCAGCGGCGCATTGGCCGGAGTGATATGCACCACCAGGCCCAGCGGACTCCAGCGCTCGAAGCGTGACTGTCGATAGTCGATACGGCGCAGCGATTCCGGGCGCAAGCCCAGTTCACGATCCAGCTTGGCTTGCAGGGCGGCAGGCTGGCAGAAATCGATCAGTGCCTCGCGCTGACCGGGAGCCAGTGGCAGTTCCGTTTCTTCTTGTTGCAGACGTTCGGCGAAGGCCTTGGCAGTGGCAAGCAATGTGCTGGTTTGCAGTGGAATCTGCAGCCTTCGTGGCAACTCCCGCTGAAGTTGGTGCAAGGCGCTGTCGAGGCTGCACTCGGTGTGCAACTGACCGTTGATCAGGTACATATCAGTGCCTCCCCAGCAGTTCGGACGCGGCCATGGCACAGCTCCTCGCGGCCGTGGTGCCGGCGCGGCCATGCAACTGGAACCAGTCGCTGGCCAGACCGCAGGCACAACGGGTGCCGGGATGCAGCGTGGCCAGATCGCTCATGACCACGGCATGGGCCGGGCTTGAGGAAATGTAGGGCGAGACCAGACTCAGCAGGCCGCGCTGCCCATAGGGCAAGACCGAAAAATCCACCGGGCAGCGTACGTACACTTTCGCGTAGACCGGTACGTGAAAGTGATGGTGGGCGCATTCGACGTAAGGCACCGCGTGTTCGACGGCGCCGTAACCGTCGCGACAGTCTTGGGTAGCGATGCCCAGTTGTTGCTGGATCCGTGCATATAAGGCTTGTCTGGGGACTTCTTCGGCGGCGCGGGTTTTCCAGCCGCCGCCGAAAAATGCCAATGATCCGGCCGGCAGTTGCAGGTCCGCCACGCCGGTGGCGCGCATGCGTTGCAGGGTTTCCCAGAGAAAGGCGGGAAAGCCGAAGATGCGCACCGGCAGACCTTCTTCGGCAAAGGCCTGCAAGGCGCTGATCACGCCGAACAGATCAAACTGGTGGCCGTCACCGTTGCGACGCAGGGTGTAAACCACCCGATTGGCGGGAGCAAAACTGCACAGGAACTGATCGGTGAAGGATGTGCCCAAGGTGTTTTTCTGCTCGGGCTCATAGCCGAGCAACAGGTAGTTGCACGGGACATGCGGGGTAATCCAGCCATATTGGGCGAAAATCCGTTCGACCATGTACTGCGCGGCGCCGAGGCTGCGCGCGTCGTAGCGCATGCGGCTTTTCTGTCCGCTGGTGCCGGAGGAAGTCAGTTCCAGGGCGTCTTCGCCCGTCGGACTGAGCAGCATCTGTTGCTTGAAGAAACTGGCGAAAATCGGTGGCAATTGCGACCAGTCGTCGAGCTCGTCCAGGTCATCGACAGCGATTGCATGGGCGTTCAACCAGTGGCCATAACCGGGCGTATGGCGAGCGTGAAACCGGGTGATTTCGCGCATGGCCAGATTGAACAGCCCTTTGGGGACGGCCTCCTGGCAATAGGGCTGCGGCAATGCGCAAAGCGCATCGCTGTGGGGGAACAGAGTCATCGAATATCCTTATTGATGTGTGGTGGGCGCGGCGGGTGCCGCAGAAGGCGGTAGAGCAGGGGCAGGCACAGCAGGCCGCCGAGGCCGGCGAGCAGGGAAAAGGATTGCAGGTTCGAGCCACCGCCGATGATGGCGATGAGCGAGCCGCCGCTGCCCATTACGGCAATCGACAGCATGCCGATCATGGCCGACACCAGCCCCTTGCCCGCATCGCTGGAGAACAGCGCGAGGCGGTACAGCGCGGCGTTGCTCATACCAAGCCCCAGTGCATACACGGCCAGTGCGCAAACGGCCAATGGCAGCGCAGCCGAACTCAGGGCAGCAGCGATCAGCCCCAGCAGTCCGAGGCAAAACGGCCACAGGGCCAGACCGATCACCTGGGCGAGCGTGTGCCCGACGAGCAATCGATCCAGTAGTAAATTACCGAGGATCACCGCCGCAAACACCGGGATTTGCCACAGGCCATATTCCAGCGCAGACAGCTCAAGGCGTTGCATGAGCAGCACCGGTGCCAATCCGATCCAGGCAATCAGCGGCAGGCTCATCAGGCCCAGTGTCAGACTGGCGCCGATGAATCGGCGGTTGCGCAGCAGCGCGAGGTAACCCAGGCCGATCTGCCTGAGCGAAAACGCCACTGGAGCCTGTCGCTGGCCGTCACGGCGCACGACGTCGATCGTTTCCGGCATCCAGACAAACAGAGCGAGCCAGACAACCACACTCGTTGCCGCCAGCCCCAGAAACATCTGTCGCCAGCTCAGCCATTCCAGCAGCAGGCTGCCGAGTAAAGGGCCGAGCAGCGGCGACAGTAGCGCCACGTTGCCCAGTAATGCCATGAGGCGCACGGCATCGGCCTCGCAGAACACTTCCTGCAGGGTCGGGTAGCTGACGGCGACCACAAAGCCCAGGCCCATGCCCTGGATCAGGCGCAACGCATTAAAGGCTTCAATGCGCTGCGTTATAACTGCGGCGCTGCACGCCAGGCCGAACAGCGCACAACCGAGCAACAGCAAGCGACGCCGGCCGTAACGGTCGGAAAGGGGGCCGATCAGCCATTGCAGGCACACGCCGCCAATCAGATACAGGTTGAAGGCGTTGGCTACATGCCGGGTATTGGCGTTGAACTCGCCGGTCACCGTCAACATGGCCGGCATGATCATGTCGCTGGCCATATAGGTGAGCAGTTCAAAAGCGGTAATGGCCAGGCAGAATCCGATAATCTGCACGGGCGCCATTACGATCAAGGTTCTCTGCATAAACATCCCTGTTTCAGTAAGCGAGAAAAGTTCGCAGAGACTAGAGGCAGAGTTGTCGCGGCAGCCAATCCTTTGCTGCGACATGAAATTTCAAATACTTACAGCGTATTTACTGACCCCTGCAGGCTGATCGAAAAGGCATTTGCGAGGCACAGGCGCGCCAACAAAAATGCCCGCTGGCGGGCGGGCATGGTTGGCATTGAAAAGGCTGGTGAGGTATCCCGACCGGTATTTCAGGCGCACCGGCGGGCGAACGATCCTGTTTTATCGATGGTAATAACCGGGGCCTTCCTGATAACGATGGTGGTCGTCATGCCAGCCGCCGTGGGGGAAAATGATGCAGCCGCTCAAGGTCAGAACGGCAAGGACAGGAATCAGCCAGGTGATTCGACGGAACATTTCAAAGATCCTCATGGTTACGCCGGCATGAAGCCAAAACTCTTCATCGGCTGTAACATGAGACCGCGTTCAGCCAGGCCCATCCCCGCAACATGGTATGTGCATGGCATGCAACCGGATACAAACCGGATACATTTGAAAGTTTCAGGAACCTGCAATGACCCAGAAGCAACGTTTGAAATACTCGATCCTGATCGCCCTGTCGGTGTTGGCGATCATGCTCGGCCTGTCCTGGCTGCAAAATGCCGGGATGATCAGTCAGAAGATGTTCCAGTACATCGCCATGGGTGTGGCGGTGGTCGTGGTGGTGATCAACGGGGTGATGCGCCGCAAGGTCAAACCCTGACGGCGATCGCGGGACGCTTCAATCGTGATTGAGCACTGCAGCAGCCTGTGGATGCAGGCTGTAACTCTTGTCCGGGTTGAAGGTGACCACCCCTTCGGCGCATAGACGCTTCAACACTTCGCGCACGCTGAGAAAGGACAACGGAATATCCAGGTCCAGCAGTTGGCTGTGCACGCCGCGCACGCCCAGGCGTCGATCACTTTGTGCGGCGACCAGCAGGGCGTCGATGACTTTCAGACGAATCAGACTGGTGCGCAGGCCGAAGCTTTTCAGCAACAGACGAATACGCTCATTGCCCTGACGCTCGGGGCTGGGGGCGAAGCTGCTCGCGCGGGAACTCATGGAAGCTCCTTGTGACGCCTGGCTACCATCCATTGGTAGTTGCGAGTTGTACATGGGGTTACTCCTTTTCAGAGCCCGATCAGGAAACGTTTTGACTGCTCTCAGTAAACAAGACGTTTCAGCACGACAAATCATGAAAGGAAATATGTAGAAATTTTGTCGGTTATTCGTTGTTTTCCCGTAATCAGTGAATTTCACCTTCCTCAATCTGGCTAAATTTTTTTTCTCGCATTCGTTTCCTGAACAGCCGTCTTGCGCCCAGGCGCATGAATCAATTTCAGAGCGGATCCGGCGCAAGCGCCGATCCTTGTCTTGTCGTTCAGGAGCGAGTGTGATTATTTCCCGACAGTTAACCGGACTGGCCCTCGCCGGTGCGTTTCTCGGACTCAGTCTGTCCGCCCATGCGTTCAGTCCCGCTGCACAAGCCAGTGCCGATATCCGCCGCACTTCCTTTGGTGTGCCGCACATCCGCGCGGAAAATGAACGCGGACTGGGTTTCGGCATTGGTTACGCCTACGCGCAGGACAACCTGTGCCTGCTGGCCAACGAGATCGTCACGGTCAATGGCCAGCGCTCGCGTTATTTCGGGCCGGAGCAGTTCACCGTCGAACAACGCGAGAATCGCGTCAGCGACCTGTTCTTCACCTGGCTCAACACTCCCGCAGCGGTGAAAGCCTTCTGGGACGCGCAACCGGCGCAGGTGCACGATCTGGTGGAAGGTTATGCCGCGGGCTATAACCGTTATCTCGCCGAACGCCGCCAGCAGGGTCTCCCGCAACAGTGCCAGGGTGAGTGGGTGCGTGATATCAGCGCCGAAGATCTGGTCAAACTCACTCGGCGCCTGTTGGTCGAGGGCGGTGTCGGGCAATTCGCCGAAGCCCTGGCTGGCGCGACGCCGCCGCAGGCCACGGCGCAGCTCGGCAGCGATGCCCGGGCCTATCAGTTGGCGGACGCGCGCCTGCAGCGCTTCGCTCTGGATCGCGGCAGCAATGCCGTGGCGGTCGGCAGCGAACGCTCGTTCAACGGACGCGGCATGCTGCTGGCCAACCCGCATTTTCCATGGGTTGGCGGCATGCGCTTTTACCAGATGCACCTGACCATTCCGGGCAAACTCGACGTCATGGGCGCAGCCTTGCCGGGGTTGCCGATGATCAACATCGGTTTCAATCAGCATCTGGCCTGGACCCACACCGTGGATTCATCCAAACATTTCACCCTGTATCGTCTGCAACTCGACCCGAAAGACCCGACCCGCTACCTGCTCGACGGCAAGTCGCTGCCGTTGAACAAGCAGACGGTCACTGTGCAGGTCAAACAGGCGGACGGTCAGGTGGTGCCGGTCTCGCGCGATGTCTACAGCTCGCAGTTCGGCCCGATCGTGCAATGGCCGGGCAAACTCGACTGGGATCATCAGTACGCCTACAGCCTGCGCGACGCCAACCTGGACAATGATCGCGTGCTGACGCAGTGGTACGCGATGAACCAGGCGTCGAGCCTCAAGGCTCTGCAGGATTCGGTGCACAAGCTTCAGGGCATCCCCTGGGTCAACACCCTGGCCGTGGATGACAAGGGGCAGACGCTGTACATGAACCTGTCGGTGGTGCCGAACGTCAGCGCCGACAAACTGGCCAAGTGCAGCGACCCGCGCATCGGCTTGCAGATGATCGTGCTCGACGGTTCCAACAGCGCTTGCGCCTGGGATATCGATCCGCAAGCTGCGCAGAAGGGCATCTATGCCGCCAGCCAGCTGCCGCAACTGTTGCGCAAGGACTTCGTCCAGCATTCCAACGATTCCGCGTGGCTGGCGAACCCGGCACAACCGCTGACCGGATTCTCGCCGCTGATCAGTCAGGACGGCCAGCCGCTGGGCCTGCGATCAAGATTTGCGCTGGAGCGTCTGAACACACTCGGCAAAAAAGGGCCGCTGGCGGTGAAGGATCTGCAACAGATGGTGATGGACGACAACGTCTATCTGGCGACTCAGGTGCTGCCTGATCTGCTGAAGTTCTGCGCTGCGGATCTGGGTGCGGACGCGGCCGCGTTGAAGCCGGTTTGTGCCAGTCTCAAGGGTTGGGATGGCCGGGCGAATCTGGATTCGGGCATTGGTCTGGTGCATTTCCAGAACATCATGCAGGCGCTGCAAGCGTCGCCGGATGTCTGGCGTGTGCCGTTCGATCCAAAAGACCCGCAACACACGCCACGCGGGTTGGCGATCGAGCAACCGGCCGTGAGCAAGGCACTGCGTGAAGCGCTGCTGGCGTCGGCTGCCACTGCGCAGAAAATGGGTCTCAAGCCTGAAACCCGCTGGGGCGATATTCAGGTGGCGAGCAGCGGCGCTCAACAAACCGCAATTCACGGCGGGCCGGGAACGCTGGGGATCTACAACGCGATCCAGAGCGTGCCGCGTGAAGACGGCAAACTCGAAGTGGTCAGCGGCACCAGCTACCTGCAAGTGGTGACCTTTGACGACAAAGGCCCGCACGCTCAAGGGCTGCTGGCGTTCTCGCTGTCGAGCGACCCTGAGTCGAAATATTCCCGGGATCAGACCGAGGCGTTTTCGAAAAAGCAGTGGAGCGTGTTGCCGTTCACTGAGCAGCAGATCGCTGCCGATCCGCAGTATCAGGTGCAAACGGTTCGCGAGGTGGCGGGCAAGGGCACCGAGGTGGTTGCGCAGTAAGTCAGGCTGAACGAAAAAGCCGCTGCTCCTTGACGGGAACAGCGGCTTTTTTGTGCCCTGAGTCAGCCATGGCCGACGGGAACCGCTTTCAGGTTTTTGGTGGCTGCCGCGGCATCGAGTTGATCACCGGATCACCCTCGGTATTGCGCGTAAGGTAGACCGGCAGCACCTTGGGCAGGGTGTTGACGAGGCCGCCGATCTCTTTGATGTTGTAGACGCCGCCGACGCGGATCGCGCCGGTGTTGGCGTCGGCCAGTTTCAGCGGTTTGCTCAGGTAGCGATTGATCAGCGGCAAGGCTTCGTTCAGCGCCAGGTTGTCGAGCACCAGTTTGCCGCTGCGCCAGGCCAGGGCGTTATCGTTGGCGTAGGTCTGGCTGATCTGTGGCGTGTAGTCGCCATGCCGGTACTGCGCCTGCATGGCCGGCCCCAGGCGCAGACCGTCGCCGGGCAGGGCGGCGTTGCTGGTTACCAGAACCGAGCCTTCGATCAGGTTGACCCGCACCTGATCTTCGTAGAGCCAGACATTGAAGCGGGTGCCGGTCACGCGGATCTTGCCTTCGCCGGCCCTGACCACGAACGGGTGGGAGAGGTCATGGCTGACTTCGAAAAACGCCTCGCCTTTTTTCAGGGTGACCCGCCGTTCATCCTTGTAATTGCTGAAGGTCAACTCAGTATTGAGGTTGAGCTCGACCTGACTGCCATCCTTCAAGGTGACCTGACGGACATTGTCGGTGGCTGCGAAATGCTGATAGCTGTTGGGCAACCAGCCCAGATTCCAGCCACCGTACGCCGCCAGTGGCAAGGCCAGGGCGCAGACGCTCGCGGCAATTGCGTAGCGCCGCCAGGCGGGCAGTGGTTTATTCAGCGGCACACTCGGCGGCGTCTGCGGACGTGGCAAGTGTTCGGCAACGTCCCAGATCTCCAGCATCGCTTCGTATTCGAATGCATGCAGCGGATGCGCATCGCGCCATTGCTCGAAAGCCAGACGCTCCTCGGCGGAGCAGTCTACGGCGTGCAGACGCATGCACCAGTGCGCGGCGGCATCGGTGATCGCATCGTATTCGGCTTCCGAGAGGGATTCTTGGGTCATTGACTCGTCCTGATTTGCTGCATTCTAACCTTGCGAGCCGGGTGCCGAGAACATCCGTCATGGCAATTGCCCATCAAAGTGGAACTTATTTTTCCGGCAGACGCCCAAAAACAGGACATCAGAGGAACATCATCCACAAATGGAGTGAAAAAATGATCAAAAAAACCTTAGCCGCTGCAATCGCCACTGCCGCCTTGTTCAGCGCCGGTGCCGCCATGGCTGATCGTCCCGGTGCGGGCTGGGTCACCATTGAAAAGGCTATCGAGATCGTGAAAACCAAGGCCGGTTACGTCGAAGTCTATGAAATCGAGGCCGACAATGACGGCTACTGGAAAGGCGAGGGCCGCAAGGCCGACGGTTCGGTGTATGAATTCCGTATCGATGGCGCCTCGGGCAATGTATTGCGTGACCAGAAAGACTGAGTTCACCCAGCGATAAACCATGCGCAGGCCAACCGCCTGCGCATTTTTTTTACCTCAGTTGAGCCCTCCGTGAGGTTGGGTTACCGGATCCAGCTGGCGGCCCATTTCGCAAATCAGGAAGGCGATCGAATCGGCATTGCGCAATATCGTGTCGATGCGTGGATGCGGGTTGGTCGGGCTGAGAAATGCCGTTCGCGCGTCCTCGAGATTCCTCGTCCCCGTGGTCTTGAGAACTTCCCTGCGCACATGTTCCATGCCCTCAAACTCGTCGATATCGAGCCACTCCTGAAGGTTGTCGCTCCAGCGCGAAAACAGCTCTTCACGGCGCGTGGACAGTGACAGTGCTTCGCGCTGAAATCGTGTCTGTACCTGTTTGCGGGCAGCTCCGTAACCGGTCACCGTAGCAATCAAGTCGGCAAACGGGCGCCGCGCTTCCAGAGAGGCGATGTCGACGGTCTTGCTGAACTGATGGGAAAACTCGTGGATCAGCGTCGCTGCCCGTGCATGCCCGTCAACATTGAACGGTTCGGTCAGGCCTGTGTTGTACCAATCCAGCCCTTGATTGAAGAACTTTTCGGTGAAATGGACTTTCTTGAGTAAATCGCCACCCAGCACAAAGGCGATTACACCCGAGCTGCTGTGTCTGTTCGAGCCGACCACAAAGCGACTGGTATTCAACAGGTCTTCTGTTGGATCGACCAAGGCATCACAGATCGGCACGATGGCCTGCTTCAGCTTGTCGAGAATGTCGGCATCAATCCGTTGCACGTCAAAGAAAGACTTGAGAAAAGTATCGAGGCGGGTGCCCGGCACATAGTTTCTCAGCTGCGCAAGATTGTGCAGGCTGTTGAACGCGTAATGCCGGGCCAGATCAATTGCCTCGATCAACATGCGGGCTTTCTCCGGATGGCGGGCGCGGATTTCTTCCATGCCTTGCGCTTCGATATTCAGCATGTACCGCGCCTGGCGATGGGTGGCGTAATGGTTGAGCATCGTCGACATGGCCTTGCCGAAATGCACGGTATGGCGATCCGGGTCCAGCACCAGTTGCCGGGAAGCGGTGTGTTGCAACACCGGGCCTGGCTGCTCGGCGCCCTTGAGTTGCCAGACGGCTCCCGGCCGCTCCACGGGATAGACTTTGCCGGCGATAGGGGCGTAAGTCGCTTTGGTTGTCAGATCCTGATACGTGCCCTCGGCAGCATCGTGAGTCAGATCCTTCAGGGCGATAGTAGGAGCTTCGAATGTCTGCAGCGAGGTGCGCAGCGGATCGGTCGGCTTTGTCTGCGCAAGGACGGGGGCGCTCAGCGTGGTTGGCTGCAGTGGTTGCGGCGCTGCCACGGCTTGAGATTCCAGACGTGACTCCAGCGCCAGTCGCCCGAGACTGATCATCTCCGCTGCGCCGGCGACAAAGGTTTCCAGCGCACGTTTCCAGTGGTGATCCTGCAATGCTTCGGCCGAGTCCAGAAAATCCTGGTAGCTTTGCCAGAGAAACTGCACATAGGCGAGCTTGCCCGGCAGCAGGCCCCGGATCCGCTGGAAGCCTGAACTGAACAGGTGCTTCGCGGCGTCCCAATCCGCCTGCGCCGATGGCAGCGAATGGCTGCTCAGCAAGTGTGGCAACAAGGTCAGATTGTCTTCGAACAACTGCAGCAGCAAGTTGCCGTTGATCGGGGTGGTGGCCAGGGGCATCTCGCTCGTCTGGCCGCTGCTCGCCTTGAACAACGCGCCGAAGATCGAACGTTGACTTTCCGGCAAGCGGCGCAGCAGCAGGTCCTGCAGTGAGCCCGGCGTATTCAGCGCGGCGATCACTGCTGCCTCGTCCTCGAACTCACTGAATGCGTGCTCTCCATGGTAGGGCGCATAAAGCACCTGAGGGCCGGGTTTTCCCGCAGGGCCGATCAAGTACAGCCCCAGCGCCTTGATCGCTGAGGCTCCGGCGGTCTTGATCAGCGCTAACGGCCGGACAATCGCATCGGCCCCTTGCACGGTCGCACGAGCGACGGCATCGGGCATGTCGAGCACCTGTGAAATCAAGTCGAAAGCCTTCGGCGACAAGCGTTGTTGCAGTTGTAACTGATGGGCATGTTGCAGCAGTTGCCAGGGTAGTTGCTGGATGAAACGCAGCTTGCGTTGTTCGGCGTCGACGTCATTCGCGGACAACACCGAGGTGATTTTATTGGCAAATGTTGTCGCAACGTTCAAGGACAACAGCAGGCTCCTGACCGCTTGTTGGTCGAGTCCGGTCGGCAGCGCCCGGTCGGTGCTCGAGCTGAGGGAGAATGCAGTGTCCTGGGCAATGTGCGCATGGTTCAAGGCGAAATCGGTCAGGCTCATTGCAGACCCGATCAGGCTCAGCGCGGGAGTGACGGTGATCTGTTCGGGGTCGAGATCCTGCCTGTGCAAGCGGGTGCTCAGCAGCGTCTTTAGGGTCTGCCGGATGTAATCACGCAAGGTTGGCAGCGCGTGGAGATAATCCTCATCGTCGATGACGCTGTGACGCCACTGTTCCAGCAGTTCCAGATGCAACTGCTGATCGTCAAGCCTGGCCATTCCCAGCCAGGCAGGCAGTGAATGCTGTTTAGCGAGGGCCTGCGCCAGAGCGGTGGCGCGTTGCAGATTGGTCTCAACGACTTGCTCACTCAACGTCTTGAGGATCTGATGTTCCCGTGGCTTTGGCCAATGGCGGCCCCGCACCTGTTCACAGCGCTGGAGAAAATGTTCGATCGTTGATTCGGTGCGATCCTGCAAGACATTGCCGCTGATCAGCTGTAACCGTCCCAGTGTGTAGTGTTGATGGAACCTCTGGTGCAGTGGTGAAAGGTTTTCCAGCAGCGCCAGGCGTTTTTGCGGATCCAGCAGCCGCTGGCTCAAAACCTGTCTGGCGTGCTCGATCGAGCGGAAGACTTCCAGGCCCAGGGCCGGTGTCCACAAAATCGCGCGTCCGGAGTGCTGCGTATCGAGGCCACCGCGTTCCGTGAGCAGAGCGCAGTTGGCCAGCGGCAGCATTTCGCTCTGCCCGGCGAGCTGTAACGTCAATGACCAGGCATCCGGCCGAATCCCGTTGAGTGCCTTGCGGTGGCTGCGATCCGGGTGATCCGGATTGAACACGGTGTCGACCAGGGCTTGCGCATGACGGCTTAGCGTTCCGTCCAGGACTCTCAACCGTGCTTCGCCATTGATGCCGACAGACAGGGCGTGCGCCAGCTTCGCTGCGATACCTTGCAGGTAGGTACGCTGCAGCGCTGTGACGGTCAACGGCTGGGCGGTGAAGTCTGCGGCGATGGTTGGCATGATGCTGGCGAACTTGCGCACTTCGGCTGCGGCGGTGTCCGCCAGCACCCTTGAAGGCAATGGGTTGCCGGTGAGCATCGGCCGGGTGCTCCAGCGCCCGCGAGCATCCAGGGTGACAAGGCGCTCGTGGAGCATCGAGCGGATGTCCAGGGCCTTATCGAACAGTGCGCGGATATCCACGACGCCGTCGCTGTGCCGGTACAACTGCAAGGCATAGTCGATGTTCTGTCGTTGCTTGGTGATGATCAATTCGAGCAGTACGCTGAACACGTCTCCGGCGATCGATTTGCCGGAAACCTGCGGCCGGTCGAAACCGAGGAAGCGCTGGCGCTCTTCGAGACTCAGCAGACCATAGAGTTCGTCTTCGTGCCCGGGGCTGGCGAACTTGCCGAGCAGCATGGATTTTAGATCTGCGTAGTCCTTGAGCACCTGCAAGCCGTGCGTCGGGGTATACAGGCAGCTTTCGGAATGGCCGATCATCAGCGCGCCGGCCAGCTCCACGAAGTTTGCCTGGTGCTCCCATAAACGCACGGTTTCCACGGCCGCGCGAGGTGCCAGACTTTCACTGAAACCCAGCGACGTCAGCAGGCTGTCGAATTGGCGCTGATCGATGATGCCAGACTCGCGTTTGAGCAAAAAGTCCGCCAGCGCCTGCTGCCGAATGATCTGCGCCAATACGTCGCGCCGCGAGGCCCCGTCAGCACTGAGCCCATTCCAGTAGCGCTCCATGTGCTGGTACAGCAACACCAGCAGTTTGCCTGAAGCCGTGGTGATGGCTGTTTCCCAGTGTTGCTGATCACTGGCCTGGAAAGTCCGGTCGGGGTGCGAAAACTCATGGGTCTGGCCAACCGGCCATCCGGAGTGGCGATAGTGCAACAGCAACGCATCGCCAAGCGACAGCGCTTCAACCCCGCGCCGTGAAGCAAGGTCTGCCGATGCCGGGCCGGTTGCGGTCGTGGTCGCGTACAGGTTCACGCGCGTGTGTGTCTGGTCGACGCCGCGCATCGTCGGCGTCAGAAGTTCGTCGGTAATGGTCTGAAGCAGGCTGCCAAGTTCGGGCAGTTGCATCAATTCATCAAGCATCGCTTGCGTGTTGAGCTGCTGGCAATGCTCGATGACGGCGTGTTGATCTTCGAAGATATCGCCTTCGACAAGCTGGTAGGTCACGCTGATGCCGTGCTGTTCTGCCAGTCGCTTGCGTTGGGAAAAGGCGAGGAATGCCAGCAGTCGGTCGTCCTCGCTGGCGCTGTTCAGATGCTGTTCCAGGTGCGCGGTCAGGGCGGTGAGGCTGGCATGTTTTTTCAGCCCGGCGAAAGGTGTGTACAACAGGATCCCGTGATCATCCGGGGTGGCACTGAGTATGAAACTGCCGGCCAGAGGCACCGCTGGCGCACTAGCGGTATTGAGCAGGATGCGCTGGGCAAGCATGGGCGGGGTCTGCTGACTGCGCAGTGCGTGGGTTGCCAGTTGCACGTGGCTCAACCATTGGAAGTCCGCGCTGGACAAGTGATGGAGATTGCCGAGTTCGCGCCACGATCCGGGGGAGTTGAGGATGGGCTGGAACAGCAGGGGAGGAATGGGAGCAGGCATCATCGGGTCTCGTTCAGGGCACCGTCCGGTGCACCGGTAAATTGAGACACGAGACTAAAGACCGGATCGATAACAGAGGTGGTACATAGTTACCGCACCAGCGGCAGCGCAATGTGCTAGCCGCGACAAGCCGGCACCACAACGGTTGACAGCACCCGTACCGGGCGTGGTTAATCGCTGGGCAAGCTGTTCGTACGCTGTTGTTCCCTCCAATAATTAGTCTGGAGCTTCAGATGTCTGCGCCACACGATTCCGTGTCTTCCCCCGTTGCGTCCACACTCTCGCTCGAAGCGCTGACGCAATTGCTTGAAAAAATTTTCCTGCGCCACGGTACGTCGGCGTCCGTCGCCCGCACTCTGGCTGCCAACTGCGCCGGTGCCGAACGCGACGGTGCGCACAGTCATGGCGTGTTCCGTATCCCCGGATATGTTTCGACCCTCAATAGTGGTTGGGTCAATGGTCAGGCTGTGCCGCAAGTCGAGGACGTAGCCTCGGGTTTCGTGCGAGTCGATGCCGGCAACGGTTTCGCCCAGCCCGCGCTGGCCGCTGCTCGTTCGTTGCTGGTGGAGAAGGCGCGCAATGCCGGGATCGCGGTGTTGGCGATTCGCAACTCGCATCACTTTGCGGCGCTGTGGCCGGACGTCGAGCCGTTTGCCGAAGAAGGGCTGGTGGCGCTCAGCGTGGTCAACAGCATGACCTGCGTGGTGCCGCATGGCGCCGATCGGCCGCTGTTCGGCACCAACCCGATTGCCTTTGCCGCGCCGCGGGCCGGTGGTGCGCCGATTGTCTTTGATCTGGCGACCAGCGCCATTGCTCATGGTGATGTGCAGATCGCGGCGCGCAAGGGCGAACGTCTGCCCGCCGGAATGGGCGTGGATGGTCTTGGGCAGGCGACGCAGGATCCGAAAGCCATTCTTGAAGGCGGCGCACTGCTGCCGTTTGGCGGGCATAAGGGGTCGGCGCTGTCGATGATGGTCGAGCTGCTGGCGGCGGCGTTGACCGGGGGCAATTTCTCCTTCGAGTTCGACTGGTCGAACCATCCCGGGGCCAAAACTCCGTGGACCGGACAACTGCTGATCGTCATCGACCCGAGCAAGTCCGCCGGGCAGAGCTTTGCCGAGCGCAGCGAAGAGCTGGTGCGGCAGATGCATGGGGTGGGGTTGAAGCGCTTGCCGGGTGATCGTCGGCATTTGCAGCGGGCCAGATCGCTGGCCGAGGGGATTGCGCTGGATGAGCAGACGCTGGCGCAGTTGCGCGAATTGGCCGGGGAATAATTGTCAGATAACCCATGTGGCGAGGGAGCTTGCTCCCGCCGGGTTGTGAAGCGGCCCCCTTTGTCTGCTTGAGAATAGGGGACTGCTGCGCAGTCCAGCGGGAGCAAGCTCCCTCGCCACATGTTTTTTGTCAGACGTCGATCAACGACGACCGAGCAACAAGCCCACCACCAGACCGAAACCGGCGGAAATCGCTACGGTCTGCCATGGATGGCCGCCAATGTAGCTCTCGGTGGCCTCGACCGCCGGTTTGGTGCGCTCACGCACGCTCGAAACAGAATCCAGCGCCTGTTGCAGTTTCAGGGCGATTTGTCCGCGCAGGGTCTCGGCTTCTTCGCCCACCAGTGAGGCGCTGCTCTTGAGCAGTTTGTCGGACTCTTCGATCAAAGCCTGAAGTTCGCTGAAGGCTTGATCCTTGATTTGGTCTTCGACGGCTTGCACGCGGGATTTGCGGGCCATTGGGTGACTCCTTGCAGATGGATGAACAGTGATCAATGGAGTGTGGCGCTGACTGAAAAGTTGCACTGATTTTAGGTGCGAAAGAAAAACCTGCGCGGGAGATTTCCCTCCAGCGTGTAAGATGTCGCCATTTTACGCAGCAGGTATTTCCCCATGAGTTTCAATCTGGCCGACAAATCCCTCGCCGAGCGCGCTGCGCTGGAAGACGAGAAATCCCGTCTGTTCGAACTCTGGCAGAACAATCTGGGCAAAGCCAAAGGCGAAGCCGCGCGGTTGTTCGGCGAACGCTCCAAGCGCAAGGGCAAATGGGCCGAGTGGGTGCGCGCCGAGCTGGATGGCATGTCCCCGCCGGAGTTCGCCAACATGGTGCGCAGTGAGGTCAATCGACTGATGGCAGCCAACAAGTAACACGCGCCTCAGTCCGCATTGAAACATCCGACAATCGCCTCACGCACCTTGATCACCACCGGATCGATCTGCGTGCTGGTGCGCCAGCCCAGTTCGATCGGGTAACGCGGCAACGCCAGCGGGCAGGGCAGCAGCGCCAGCCCGCTGAGCTCGGCAATGGCCCTGGCGGCATGGCTCGGAATGGTTGCCACCGCGCCGCTGCCCTTGAGCAGATGCGGCAGCGCGGCAAAGTGCGTGGTCGAGGCGCAGACCCGCCGGCTCAGACCCAGCGCCGCCAGGCCTTCATCGGTGATGCCGATAAAGCCGCCCGAGGACACCAGAATGTGCTCGCGGGCGACGAACTCTGGCAAATCGATGTTCTGCTGGCCGGGCGCCAGACTGCCCGGATCGACCAGACACGCATAATCCCCTTCACCCAACACCTGACGACTGAGCAGACGCTCGGCAAATCCACCGGCGGTGATCGCCAGGTCGATGCTGCGCTCCATCAGGGCACGGGCGACGATCTGGCTGTGGGTCTGGCGGAAGATCAGCCGCAGCTTGGGCGCGCTGCGAGCGATGGCTTCGATCAGGCGCCGGCCAAAAGCGATTTCGAAATCATCCGACAGGCCCACGGTGACTGAACGGCCGTCATAGTGGTGGGCCGCCGGATCGACCATCGCCAGGCTCTGCCGGCATTTGTTCAGTGCCTCGCTGACCACCGGCTTCAGTTGATTGGCCTTGAGTGTCGGCGCCAATCCGCGCCCGGTGCGTACGAACAATTGATCGCCATATACCTCACGCAATCGACGCAATGCTGCGCTGACCGCCGATTGCGTCACGCCCAGACGCAGCGCCGCACGGCTGGCGCTGGACTCCTCATGCAGGGCTTCGAAGACTTTCAGCAGGTTGAGGTCGACGGTTGCGATATTCATTTGGCTCATATCATTCAGCAGTGAATCGGTGTTTATTCATGATCCCGCGCCGCCGCAGAATCGGCAACACTTGAACCCGATGGAGTGACCGCAATGCCCAAATCAATCGTCGCCGCCCTGCAGATTGGCGCCTTGCCCGGTGGCAAGGGTGAAACTCTGGAACAGATCCTGAGCTGGGAAGACGCGATCAGCGAGTCCGGCGCGGCACTGGTGGTGATGCCTGAAGCGTTGCTCGGTGGCTATCCGAAAGGTGAGGGCTTCGGCACGCAGTTGGGCTATCGCTTGCCCGAGGGGCGTGAGGCCTACGCTCGCTACTTCGCCAACGCCATTGACGTGCCGGGGGCAGAAACCGAGGCACTGGCCGGTTTGTCGGCGCGCACCGGGGCCAATCTGGTGATTGGCGTGATCGAGCGTGCCGGCAGCACGTTGTATTGCACGGCGCTGTATTTCGATCCGCAAGCGGGGCTGGTGGCCAAGCATCGCAAACTGATGCCGACCGGCACCGAACGGCTGATCTGGGGCAAGGGTGATGGCTCGACGCTGCCGGTGCTCGACACACAGGTCGGCAAACTTGGTGCGGTGGTGTGCTGGGAAAACATGATGCCGCTGCTGCGCACGGCGATGTACGCCAAAGGCATTGAAGTCTGGTGCGCGCCGACCGTGGACGAGCGCGAGATGTGGCAGGTCAGCATGCGCCACATTGCCCACGAGGGTCGCTGCTTTGTGGTCAGCGCCTGTCAGGTGCAGGCCTCGCCGAACGAGCTGGGCGTGGAGATTGCCAACTGGCCGGCGGATCGGCCGCTGATTGCCGGCGGCAGTGTGATTGTCGGGCCGATGGGCGATGTGCTGGCCGGGCCGTTGCGCGGGGAGGCCGGGTTGCTGACGGCTGAGATCGATACTGATGAGCTGGTGCGGGCGCGGTACGACTATGACGTGGTCGGCCACTATGCGCGGCCGGATGTGTTTGAGCTGAGTGTCGATGAGCGGGCCAAACCCGGCGTACGCTTCACCGCATAACTTCCGCGCCGACACAAAACCTGTAGGAGTGAGCCTGCTCGCGATGGCGTCAGATCAGCCAACACCTTTATTGACTGACGTGACGCTATCGCGAGCAGGCTCACTCCTACAGGAGACTTGTGTGTTTAGTGGGTTACCACGTCGCAGCAGTGGCCTTCGGCAAACTCAGCTTGCCACTGTCGACAAATCGCATGGTGCCGAACACGCCGCCCGCGAGTTTGCCGCGCAGCACGTAGGGCAGGTTGTCGAGGGTTTGTGTCTGGCTCAGGCCGAGGGTCTGGCGCAGTACCGAGAACGCGGAAACGCTGACCGGCACGCTGACCACGGTTTCCGAGAAGCGCGGGATCGAGCCGGTCTGATCGCTGACGCCCGAGGCCAGTGGACGGCCATTGACCTCCAGATCCAGGGCGATGCCGTTGTAATCGATGGCCGTCTCATTGGGGTTCTGCACCCGCAACTTGATCGCGAAACGCACTTCCAGATCCTGGCTCGGCAACGGTTCGAGGCCGACCACGTTGATGTTCACCGGATCGCGGTTGGGAAACAGCGCGCAGGCGCTCAGGGACAACAGCAGCAGGGACAGGATGACGGCGTGGACGCGGCGCATAAACAGTCTCTCAACGAAAAAGGGCTGAACCGTTGTCGGCTCAGCCCTTTTTTCATGGCGCAGCGTCAGCGGTTCAACTGTGCGACCGCCGCTGCAGAAGCAGGTTCAGCTTTGGCCGGCAGATCGGGGTTTTCCATGACCTGCAGAATCGACGCTTCCGGATCGAAATCGTCTTCTTCCAGCTCAATGAATTCTTCCGGCAGGAAGATATTCAGCACGATAGCGCACAACGCACCGACGGTGATCGGCGATTCGAAGATGTTACGCAGCGCTTGCGGCAACTCGCGCAGCACTTCCGGCACGGCGGCGATGCCCAGGCCCATGCCCACGGAGATCGCCACGATCAGCATGTTGCGCCGATGCAGGCCGGCCTCGGCGAGGATTTTGATCCCGGCCACGGCCACGGTGCCGAACATCACCAGTTCAGCGCCGCCGAGCACCGGTTTAGGCATCAGTTGCAGCACCGCGCCGATCATCGGGAACAGCCCCAGCAGCACCAGCAGGCCGGCGATGAAGAACGCCACGTAGCGGCTGGCCACGCCAGTCAACTGGATCACGCCGTTATTCTGCGCGAACGTCACCATCGGCATGCTGTTGAACACCGCTGCCATCGCCGAGTTGAGGCCATCGGCGAGCAGACCGGATTTGATTCGGCGGATGTACAGCGGACCCTTGACCGGTTGCCGCGAGATCATCGAGTTGGCGGTCAGGTCACCGGCCGCTTCCAGCGGCGAAACCAGGAAGATCACCGCCACCGGCACGAACGCCACCCAGTCGAAATTGAAGCCGTACTTGAACGGCACCGGCACGCTGACCAGCGGCACTTCGGGCATCGAGGCGAAATCCACCGTGCCCATCAGCCAGGCGACCATGTAGCCGAGAGTCAGGCCGATGACAATCGCGCCTAGGCGCAGAAACGGCACGTCGACGCGGTTCAGCACAACGATAGTGCCGATCACCAGCGCGGCCAGAAACACATGGCTGGCGGCGCCCAGATCGGGTGCGCCGAAGCCGCCGGCAATGTCGGTCATCGCCACTTTGATCAGCGACAGGCCCATCAAGGTGATGATGGTGCCGGTGACCACCGGGGTGATCAGCATCCGCAGTTTGCCGATGAACTGGCTCAGCACCACTTCGATGAACGCGGCGAAAAAGCACACGCCAAAAATCGTCGAGAGAATTTCATCGGTGCCGCCGCCCCGGGCCTTGACCATGAACCCGGCGCTGAGAATCACGCTGATAAAGGAAAAACTGGTGCCTTGCAGGCACAGCAGACCGGAACCGACCGGGCCGAAACGCTTGGCTTGAACGAACGTGCCGAGGCCCGAAACGAACAGCGCCATGCTGATCAGGTACGGAATTTCACTTTGCAGACCGAGGGCGCCGCCCATGATCAGGGTCGGGGTGATGATGCCGACGAAGCTCGCCAGCACGTGTTGCAGCGCGGCGAAGACGGTTGCAGTCAGGTGCGGACGGTCGTTGAGGCCGTAGATCAGATCGTTGTTGCGCGGGACTTTTTCAGAGGCGGTCATGGTGTTTTGCGCGCCGTGAGGCGGGGCCGGGTCAGAAAATGGAGGCGCAGGATGCCGGAAGAGGACGGCGAGGGCAACGAGCAAAAATTGCCTGAAAGGTCAAGAAATACGGGGTTTGAACTGGTTGCTGTTTATGTGGTGAGGGGATTTATCCCCGATGGACTGCGTAGCAGGCCCAGCTCCTGAATACCAAAGAGCCGGGCCGCTTCGCGCCCATCGGGGATAAATCCCCTCGCTACAGGGTTATTTGCTGGCAGAAATTTTTCAGGTGAAGGCTGCGAGCAAATCCTCCTCAAACGCCTTCTGCGCATCACCTGGCACCTGCGCGCGATGCCGGGCCAGATGAAATGCCACTTCGAAACTCAACTCCCCAGGCCGCAACGCGCGCAGCAAGCCCTTGTCCTCCCAGACCCGCGCGTAGTGATCGGGCAGATAATCGACATGCTTGCCGGAAAGAATGAAGGCGAGGGTGCCTTCGACCTGTTCCGAACGCGCAGAAAAGCGCTTGTCCGGGAACGGCTCGTCCGTGCGCATGAATCGATACGGATGATCCACCCGGTCGCAGGCCCGCAACGCCGCATCATCCGGCGCATCGACGCTGAACAGCGGATGCCCCTGCGCGCAATACAAATGCTGGGTTTCCCGGAACAGCTCGCGGTAATCGAAAGCGCTCTGCACCTGGGAGAAATAACCAATGGCTAGGTCCAGCCGCTGTTGCAGCAGCAGGCGCTCCATCTCGCCGGGCATCGCGCTGATCAACTCGATGCGCACCGACTCATCGCGCTCGCGAAAGCGCCGGATCGCGTCCGCCACCCGCAGCAGCACCGACTGATCAACTGCCTCGGACAGGCCCAGCCGCACCTCACCGATCAGCCGTCCAGCGACGCCGTTGGACTGATGCCGGAAAGTCTCGATGGACTGGAACAGTGCACGAATCGCGATCAGCAGTTGCTCACCCTTGGGCGTGACGTTGAAACCGCTTTTGCCGCGGCTGCACAGGCGATAACCGAGGCGGGTCTCAAGTTTGGCCATTTGCTGACTGATGCTCGACTGGCTGAGGCCCAATTCACCTTGCGCCGCGCTGAAGCCGCCACATTCCACGACTCGCACAAACAGGCGCAGCAACTGCAAATCGAGGTCGTGAAGCTGACCGAGCATTACATTACTCCGGGATAAAGTCAGGTTAACAAACTTGATATTTCTGCAATGTATCCGACGGCGCATCCTGCCACCACTTCCTCCGGTCAGGTGTTCGTCATGGTTCCCGTGTCCAAGCTGTGTTTTCCCGCGCTGTTGCTGTCCGTGGTCATCCAGGCACAGGCCGAGGATAAAACCCTCAATCTCTACAGCTGGGCCGATTACGTGCCGGCGCAGACGCTGCAACGTTTCGAACAGGAGACCGGCATTCATGTGCGCTACGACACCTTCGATACGTCCGAGGTGCTGGAAACCAAACTGCTGACCGGTGGCAGCGGTTATGACGTGGTGGTGCCGTCGTCCAGCGTACTGGCCCGTGGCTTGGCAGCGGGCGCACTGAAGGAAATTCCCCACGAAGGCCTCAAGGGATACGCCAACCTTGATCCCGATCTGCTGGAGAAACTCGCCGCCGTCGATCCCGACAATCGCTACGCCGTGCCTTATACCTGGGGCACACTCGGTTTGGGGCTGAACGTCGAGGCGGTGAAAAAGCGTTTGCCGGACGTGCCGCTGAACAGCCTCGATCTGCTGTTCAAACCCGAGTACGCGAGCAAGCTCAAGGACTGCGGGATTGCCGTGCTCGATTCGCCGCAGGAAGTCATTGGTCTGGCGCTGCACTACCTGGGCAAGGATCCCTACAGCACCGACAAGCATGATCTGGCCGCCGCCGAAGTCTTGTTGCAGAAACTCCAGCCGTCGGTGCTGTATGTCGCCACCGGCCGGCAGATCAACGATCTGGCCAATGGCAGTGTCTGTCTGGCGCTGACCTACAACGGCGACGTGAGCATGGCCGCCGATCAGGCGCACAAGGCCAACAAAGCCTACGAAGTCGCCTACCGGATTCCGCGCGAAGGCACGTTGATCTGGCAGGACAATCTGGCCATTCCCAAGGACGCGCCAAACCCGCAAGCGGCGCGGGCGTTCATCGAATTCATGCTGCGTCCCGAGTCGGTGGCCGAGCTGACCAATACGCTGTTTTTCGCCACCGCCAACCAGGCCGCGACGCCGCTGGTGGATGAGGCGGTGCGCAACGATCCGGACATCTATCCGCCCGCCGAAATGCGCGAACGCCTGTACGCCGACCGCAGCATGAGCCTCAAGGACATGCGTCAGCGCACGCGTCTGTGGACCACTTTCCGTAGCCATCAATAATAAAAGGAGCACACCGATGGACGTGCCGATGCTCAACGACCAAGCCCTGACCCGTGACAGCCTGTACGGCACTGCCGCCGAAAGCACCTACGCCGGGATCACCAGTTTCATGCGTCGTCGCTACAGCCGTGATTTGCGCGGCGTCGACGTGGCGGTCAGCGGGGTTCCGTTCGACACCGCCACCAGCAACCGCCCGGGCGCACGCTTCGGCCCACGGGGGATTCGCGCCGCATCCACCGGGATCGCCTGGGAACGGCACTGGCCGTGGGCGTTCGACCCATTCGATCATCTGGCGGTGATCGACTACGGCGATTGCGACTTCGATTACGGCTCGCCGCACACCATTCCGGAAAGCATCGAGGCCCACGCCGAGCGCATTCTTGATGCCCGCAGCGCGATGCTGACGTTTGGCGGCGACCATTTCATCACTTATCCGTTGCTCAAGGCCCATGCACGTAAGCACGGCGCGCTGTCACTCATCCACTTCGATGCGCACAGCGACACCTGGCCGGACGAGGGCGGCAAACGTGTCGATCACGGCACCATGTTCTGGCACGCGGCCAGGGAAGGGCTGGTGGATCCGGCGCGCTCGGTGCAGATCGGTTTGCGCACCACCAATGACGACCATCAGGGCTTTGCCGTGCTCGACGCCCGCCAGGTGCATCGGCGTGGCTGCGAGGCGATTGTCGAGGCGATTCGCGCGCGGGTCGGCGATCACCCGGTGTACCTGACGTTTGATATCGATTGCCTGGATCCGGCCTTTGCCCCGGGCACCGGCACTCCCGTGTGTGGCGGGCTGAGCACGTTGCAGGCGCTGGAAATCCTCGGCGGGTTGCGCGGGATCAATCTGGTGGGCATGGACGTGGTGGAAGTGGCGCCGGCCTATGACCATGCGGACGTGACGTCGCTGGCAGCGGCCACCCTGGCAATGGAAATGCTCTGCCTTTACGCCGCGCGACACAAAGTCGACCTTTAAAACACCGCAAAGCCAATGTGGGAGTGGGCTTGCTCACGCAAGCGGTGTGTCATTCAACGATGATGTTGGCTGCCCCGACGCCTTCGCGAGCAAGCCCGCTCCCACAGGGGGTTGTATTCCAGGCAGTTGCTGCACGCTGTTTTGAGGTCGCGAGATATACAGTCGATCTTTGCCCCCCACAAAACCCATGTGGGAGTGGGCTTGCTCACGAATGCGGTGTGTCATTCAACGGTGATGTTGGCTGCCCCGACGCCTTCGCGAGCAAGCCCGCTCCCACAGGGGGTTGTATTCCAGGCAGTTCCTGCACGCTGTTTTGAGGTCGCGAGATATACAGTCGATCTTCGACTCCCCACAGAACCCATGTGGGAGTGGGCTTGCTCACGAATGCGGTGTGTCATTCAACGGTGATGTTGGCTGCCCCGGCCCCTTCGCGAGCAAGCCCGCTCCCACAAAAGGGCACCTGTTTTTCAGGGACATCGTGGCATACTGCCGCGCATGACTTTCGACTCTCCTTTAAGCGCCTGGCAACACGCGATCGAGCACAAGGGTTTCATCCAGGATGAAGCCCAGGAGCATGCGGTCTGGGCCTTGCAAAAATGCCATGAAGCCTTGCATGCCGGTGCCCGTTCGGTCACTGGCGTGTATTTGTGGGGCCCGGTCGGGCGCGGCAAGACCTGGTTGATGGATCAGTTTTATCAGAGCCTGCGGGTGCCGGCGCGACGGCAGCACTTTCATCATTTCATGGGCTGGGTGCATCAGCGCTCGTTCCAGCTCACTGGCATCGCCGATCCGTTGCGGGCGTTGGCCAAAGAGTTGGCGGCGGAAGTACGGGTGTTGTGCTTCGACGAACTGTTCGTCAACGACATCGGCGATGCGATCATTCTCGGGCGGCTGTTTCAGGTGATGTTCGACGAAGGCGTGGTGGTGGTCTGCACCTCCAACCTGCCGCCGGATGAGCTGTACGCCGACGGCTTCAACCGTGATCGTTTTGTCCCGGCGATTGCCGCGATCAAGGCGCATATGCAAGTGGTGGCGGTGAACGGTGCCGAGGATCATCGCCTGCATCCGGGCGCGGGTCAGCAGCGCTATTTTGTCGCTGCGCCGGGACAGGGCAGTGCTCTGGAGCAGGTCTTCCAGTCACTCAACGCCGGGCAGCCCGCCAGCGCCGAGCCGGTGCCCGTCGGCCATCGTGTGCTGAACGTGGTGCAAGCCAGTGCGACGGTGCTCTGGTGCCGCTATGCCGATCTCTGCGAGCAACCATTTGCCGCGATGGATTTCATCGCACTGTGCGACAACTATCGGTCTATTCTGTTGAGCGACGTGCCGAACCTCAGCGCGCAGAAACGCGAAGGGCGCATCGCTCGCGGCACCGAGGACGGCTCGGCGCAGGTGGTGGCCGGTGACCGTGAGTTGCCGCAACTGTCGGTGCACGACGACGGTGTACGCCGTTTCATTGCCTTGGTCGACGAGTGTTACGACCGTAAAGTGCCGCTGTACATCGAGGCCCTGGTACCGATGGAGGCGCTGTACACCGAGGGTTATCTGGAATTCCCGTTCCGGCGCACCCTCAGCCGGTTGCAGGAGATGCAGTTGCAGCGTTTTGCCGAATCCTGAGCGAAGAGGGCGCGAGTATGAGCCAACCGCTGTCGCATCATTTACTGACCATGGCCTACCAGAACGCGTGGGCCAATCATCGCCTCGGCAAAGCCTGGAATCAGCTCGACGCCACTGAGCTGGCGGCGCCGCGAACCAGCTTCTTTCCGAGTATCCGCCTCACCCTCAATCACATACTGACGTGCGACTGGTTCTACGTCGATGCACTGGAACGCGAGTTGCGCGGTGACGAACCGCATCCTGATTGCTATGTGTTTTTCAACCATGACGAGCCGTTTACCGAGGCTGCAGCGCTGCGTGAAGAGCAGGCGCACGTCGATCGTCGACTGATCGCTTATTGCGAACAGCTGCGCGATGCCGATCTGGGGCGGATCGTCACCATCGCCCGGGAAACGCCGCAGCATGACAGTCGCTTGCGTATGCTGTCGCACCTGTTCGAGCACCAGATTCATCATCGTGGGCAGGTGCACGCGATGCTCAGCGCGACCACGGTGAAACCGCCGCAACTGGATGAGTTCTTCTGCGCCGGCGAGAGCGGGTTGCGTGCTCAGGATTTTGCCGAGTTGGGCTGGACCGAAGAGTTGATCTGGGGGCGTTGATGCCTGGAAATCAAAAGATCCGGTTGTGGCCCGCAACATCCTCGCGGTAAGGTCGAACAGCCTTTCAGGTGCGCACTTTGCACGCCGGGGCCATGATCGGGGATGGAAATGGATTCCGCAGAAATTCTTGTGCTGCAAGCCAGTTACACCAATCCACTGCACGCCGAAGCCATCGGCATCGTGCTCAATCATTACGCAGAAGATCCCATGGGCGGCGGCCATTCGCTTGACCCGGAACTGTTGCGTCGCGTGCCGGAAGAACTTGCGCGCAGGCCTCATGCGTTCAGTGTGCTGGCGTTCGTCGGTGGCGAGCCGGCAGGGCTGGTGAACTGCTTTGAAGGTTTCTCGACGTTTGCCTGCAAGCCGCTGGTCAATGTCCATGACGTGGCGGTCGTGAGCAAATTTCGCGGCCTCGGCTTGAGTCAGAAAATGCTGCGCAAGGTCGAGGAAATCTGCCGTCAGCGCGGTTGCTGCAAGATCACCCTGGAAGTGCTCGAAGGCAACGAGGTGGCACAGAACTCCTACCGCAAATTCGGCTTCGCCCCCGGCATGTTCGACCCGGAACATGGCCGTATGCTGTTCTGGATCAAGGATCTGCAGGCATAAAAAAAGGCGCCCCGGACAGGGCGCCCAACTGTCGTCTCCGAGGCCAGAGCGGAGCCATCGGAGGTCCATCGGTTGCTCGGTGAATCAGTCGCGATAAGACTCGGTGACTTGCGCGGTCTGATCGTTCGGAACCTTCAGTTCCGCTGCTTTGCTATCGGTCGGCTGTTCGCTTGGCGCGTGGTGGACCGGGAAGTTGTCGTAGTAATGCCGCATGCGTTCGGCGCCGCCCTCGGCAAAGGCGCTGGCGGAACCGAGGGCGAGTAGCCCGGCAAGAATGGCGGTGGTGGTTTTCATGGTGCCTCCTACTGAAAAACGTGGGAGCCGTTCGTCCATGAAGCAGATCTCGGGGCACAGTGTCCCGGCGGGGAATTAACTCGGGGTTAACAGCGGTGGCGAGGGGATTTGGTGACGCATTGCGCGTCACCGAGAGAGTGGGGCCGCTTCGCGACCCATCGGGGATGAATCCCCTCACCACAGGGGTTTTGTTTGCGTGGATTGGTCAGAGCTTCCAGTCCAGGCTCAGGGTCACTGTGCGCGGGTCGCCCCAGTACACGCCGTTGTAGAAGCCGACGTTGTCGTAATACTTCTTGTCGAACAGGTTATCGACGTTCAGCGACGCCGACAGATGCCTGTCGAACTCATAGCGCGACATCAGCTTGACCACGGTGTAGGCCTCCTGGTTGATCCGCGCCGGTTCGGTGATGATCCGGCCGTTGGCGCCGCGCCCGACCGGGCGGTTGGCCGCGCCATAGACGTCGCTCTGCCAGTTCACCGCGCCACCCACGGTCAATGCGTGCCAGTTGCCCGGCAGACGATAGGCCGTGGACAGCCGCAGCATGTTCAGTGGTTGAGCGGTGTTGCTGCGCTGTTTTTCGCCGTCGACGGAATGGGTGTAGGTGTAGCCGGCGGTCATGTTCCAGCCGCTGAGAATTTCCCCGGACACTTCGGCCTCGAAGCCATTGACCTTGTTACCCTTGCCGCCGGACTTGAAAAACTCCTCGCCGCTCACCGGGTCCGGGGGCACCGAGTTGTCACGCTCGGCGACGTTGTCCTGTTTGCTCCAGAACACTGCCGTCGCCAGGTTCAGGCGTTCGTCGAGCAGGCTGCCTTTGAGCCCGACTTCATAGTTGCTGCCGATCACCGGGTCGAGGTAATTGCGGTTGCTGTCGCGCTTACTTTGCGGCTTGAAAATGTCGGTGTAGCTGGCGTAAACCGTGTACTCCGGCGTCAGGTCGTAAAGCAGGCCGGCGTAGGGTGTCCAGATATCATTCTGGCGTTGATGGGTGGCATCGGTGCTGGTCAGTTTTTGCTGCGCGTCATAGTAGTAATCGGTGCTGGATTCGTTCCAGCTGCCATAGCGGCTGCCGAGTACTGCATGCAGCTCATCGGTCAGGCTCAGACGGGTCGCGAGGTAACCGGCCTTTTGCCGAGTGATGCCTCGCGCGCCCCGCAGGCTGGTGACAGTGTCGGCGAATTTGCCGATGTCACCCATGTATTTCCAGTCGCGGATCTTGCCGTAGTCGGCGGCTTGGGGACTGTTGAAGGCGTAGGGCGAAGTCGAGCGGTTTTCCGCCTCGCCGTAGCCGAACATCATCTCGTGTTCGCGGCCGAACAGCTGGTACGGCCCTGACAGGTTGAAGTCGTACACGCTCATTTTCTGCGTGCCGAGCATGTGCCCCATGTAGGCCGTCATGCCGCTGCGGTCGGCCTCGGGGAAACCGGAGCCGCCGTAATAGACCTTGCCGTCGGTATCACTTTCGCGGTGGGTGTAGGCGGCCTTCAGCTTCCAGCCATGACCCAATTGCTGGTCCAGAGTAACGAACGCGGTCTTGTCCTTCAGCGGCCAGGAACTCCAGGATGTCGCCATGTTGGTCGACCGTCCGAGGCCGGCCTTGCTGCCGTCGGCGTTCCAGTACGGCACGGTGCCCCAGGAGGTGCCCTGAACCTGCTTGTCCTGATAGTCGTAACCGACGGCAAGCACCGTGGAGTCGGTCAGATCAGCTTCGAGAATGCCGTAGCCGACCTCGCGCTGCAGCGCGTATTTGTCGCGGAACGACTGGCTGTCGCGATAGGCCAGCACCGTACGCCCGCGCAGCCGACCATCGAAGGCCAGCGGCCCGCCGACATCGACATAGCTGTAGTAGTTGTCGTAGCTGCCGCCACTGACCCCGGCCAGTGCCTGCCACTGGGCAGTCGGGCGCTTGCGCACCATGTTGATCGTCGCTGAAGGATCGCCGGCACCTGTGGTCAGGCCGGTGGCGCCGCGTACCACTTCGATGCGGTCGTAGATGATGGTGTCCGAGTCTGACTTCATGCGCCCGAAGGTGTTGAGCATTCCGTCGATCTGGAAATTGTTGATCGGGTAACCCCGCGCCGAATAGCTGACCCGATCCGAGTCGTTGTGTTGCACGACGATGCCGGTGGTCTGGCGCATGGCTTCGGACAAGGTACCGAGCTTGAAATCATCCATCTGCTGGCGCGTGACCACGGACACCGATTGCGGGGTTTCCTTGATCGACAGGTTCAGCCGCGTCGCGGTGCTCATCGCGCCAGTGGTGTAGGAATCAGTGTTTTCAGTGTTAACGCCGAGGCCTTCGGCGCTGACGCTGGTGGCGTCCAGTTCCAGCGCCTGGGCGGCGGATGGTGGCGCTGTTTCAGGATCGGTTTCAGCCAGCAGATCGGGACTCAACGCCATGCTGAACAAGCCGACAGTCAGGGTCATGGAACGGGTAATGGGCGCGAACATCGCAGCCGACTCCTTGTCTTCGAGGGAAAAAATCCATTGGTTCAAAGACGAGACGCAGCACGACGATTTAGTAACAAACAAGAAATATTATTATTTGGAGATATTTCCCGACTTCGCCGAGACGGGCGAAAAGCTGCTCACGGCGCTTGCCCAATAGACGGCGGCGGGTATGCTGTTGGCCTGCCGAGGAGATAGCAATGGCCTACGATTTTGACCTTTATGTGATTGGTGCCGGTTCCGGCGGTGTACGTGCAGCGCGCTTCGCCGCCGGTTTCGGCGCGAAAGTGGCGGTGGCCGAGAGCCGTTACCTGGGCGGCACCTGCGTCAACGTCGGCTGCGTGCCGAAGAAACTGCTGGTGTACGGCGCGCATTTCGCCGAAGACTTCGAACAGTCGTCCGGTTTCGGCTGGAGCCTGGGCGAAGCGAATTTCGACTGGACGACCCTGATCGCCAACAAGGACCGCGAGATCAATCGCCTCAACGGCATTTATCGCAACCTGCTGGTCAACAGCGGCGTCACCCTGCACGAAGCCCACGCGAAGATCGTCGGCCCGCACGAGGTCGAGGTCAACGGTGAGCGCTTCACCGCGAAAAACATTCTGATTGCCACGGGTGGCTGGCCGCAGATTCCGGAAATCCCGGGGCACGAACACGCGATCAGTTCCAATCAGGCGTTTTTCCTCAAAGAGCTGCCGAAGCGGGTGCTGGTGGTGGGTGGTGGTTACATCGCGGTCGAGTTCGCCGGGATTTTCCACGGTCTGGGCGCGAACACTACGCTGCTGTATCGCGGTGATCTGTTCCTGCGTGGTTTCGATGGCTCGGTGCGCAAGCATCTGCAGGAAGAGCTGACCAAGCGCGGTATGGATCTGCAATTCAACGCCGACATCGCGCGCATCGACAAACAGCCTGACGGCAGCCTGAAAGCGACCCTCAAGGATGGCCGCGTGCTGGAAGCCGATTGCGTGTTCTACGCCACGGGCCGGCGTCCGATGCTGGACAACCTTGGGCTGGAAAACACCGATGTGCAGCTCACCGACAAAGGTTTCATCAAGGTTGACGAGCAATACCAGACCAGCGAGCCGTCGATTCTGGCGCTGGGTGATGTGATCGGTCGGGTGCAACTGACGCCAGTGGCACTGGCCGAAGGCATGGCGGTGGCGCGGCGCTTGTTCAAGCCTGAGCAATACCGTCCCGTGGATTACAAGATGATCCCGACCGCCGTGTTCAGTCTGCCGAACATCGGCACTGTCGGCCTGACTGAAGAAGAGGCGCGGGACGCGGGCCATGAGGTGGTGATTTACGAGAGCCGCTTCCGCCCGATGAAGCTGACGCTGACCGAGTGTCAGGAGAAAACCCTGATGAAACTGGTGGTCGACGGCAAGACCGACAAGGTGCTCGGTTGCCACATGGTCGGCCCGGACGCGGGGGAGATCGTCCAAGGCTTGGCGATCGCGCTGAAGGCTGGCGCGACCAAGCGTGACTTCGACGACACGATCGGGGTGCACCCGACGGCCGCCGAAGAGTTCGTCACCATGCGTACGCCGGTCGGCGCTTAAGCGTCCTTCGCTTTGGCTGTGTCTGGCGCTGCCGCAACGGTAGCCGCCAGACGCAAGCTGTCCTCGAGGCTGGCCTGAGTCTTGGTCAGTTCCTTTTCCAGTGACTGATTGAGCTGCCGCTGTTCGTCGGCATCCTGTTTCAGCGTCTGACTTTCCAGCAGGGCCACGCGCAGGCGTTCCTGGAGGAGGGTGCGTTCGTTGTCGACGCGAGTGGCTTGCTCCAGCAACTGATCCTGACGCTGGTTGCTGTGCTTGAGCTGATCCTGCATCAGGCTCAGTTCGCGCTGGGTGCCACGGTTTTCCGTGAGCAGGCGTTCGTTGTCGCGATGCAACTGAGTGATCTCGTCCTGACGCACCAGTGCACTTTGTTGCGCCTGGCGCAATTCCATCTGCAACTGCTGCAGCTGTCCTTCGTGACGGGCTTGTTCCTGCTCGCGCTGCTCTTTGGTGGCGTTGCGGTAATGCTCGAGAGCATCGCGGGCGTGCAGATGTTTCTCTTCCAGCGAGCGGATCTGCTCGTCCTTGTCCTGCAGGCGCAATTCGAAATCAGCCAGCGCCTGATTGAGTCCGGCGTTGCGGGTTTGCTCGGTCTGCAGCATCGAGCGGGTTTCTTTTAGCGCTTCGGATTCCTTGGCCAGCGCCGCGCCTTGAATGTCGTGCTGTTGTTCCAGTTGCTCAAGTGCCTGGCGCACCTGCTTGAGTTCCGCTTCCAGGGTTTCGCGCTGCTCTTCGAACTGCTCGCGCGCTAGTTCGATCGGCTCTTGCGCCTGTTCCTTCAGGCGCTGGGCGAGACGCGAGACCAGTGCGGTCAGCTCGTCATTGATCGGTTCCGCGGACGCTTCGACCGGTTGGCTGCCGTCATCCAGCTCTTTCAGATAGCGATGGATCGTGGTTTTCGAACCGGTGTTGCCCAGTTCGATGCGTACTGCATCGATGCTGGGGTGTTCGCCTCGGGCCAGAATCGCTGAGCGCGCGATCTGCACCACTGCTTTGTTAACGCCACCACGGGCCATTTTAACTCCTACCATTACGTACTGTGGTACATGCCACCAAAGTACGCAGTGTACCACGCTGAAAATAAAGTTAAATGCTTGATTATTCACAGACGGGATATACTGGTATTACCCAATGTCAGACCCCTGAATCGGTTTTTTCATCCAGCAATCAGTACGCCTGCGAGAACACTGCCCATGAGCGAGATCGATCGCTATCTGCAAGCCGCCACCCGTGACAACACCCGCCGCAGCTATCGCTCGGCGATCGAACATTTCGAAGTGAAATGGGGCGGCTTCCTGCCGGCAACCGCCGACAGTGTGGCGCGGTATCTGGTCGAGCATGCCGGGGTGCTGTCGATCAACACACTGAAACTGCGGCTGTCAGCGCTGGCGCAGTGGCACAACAGTCAGGGTTTTGCCGATCCGACCAAGGCGCCGGTGGTGCGCACAGTGTTCAAAGGCATTCGCGCACTGCATCCGGCGCAGGAAAAACAGGCCGAACCGTTGCAATTGCACGATCTGCAGCAAGTGGTCGACTGGCTGGAACAGGAAGCCAGTAGTGCCAGGCAGAATCAGGATCGTCCGCAGTTGCTCAAGGCCTATCGCGATCGGGCGCTGATTTTGCTGGGCTTCTGGCGGGGCTTCCGCAGTGACGAGTTGTGCCGTCTGCAGATCGAGCACGTGCAGGCGCACGCCGGCAGCGGCATCACCCTCTACCTGCCGCGCAGCAAGGGCGACCGCGACAACCTCGGGCAGACGTATCAGGCGCCGGCGCTGCTCAAGCTGTGCCCGGTGCAGGCTTATATCGACTGGATCACCGAGGCAGCGCTGGTACGCGGCCCGGTGTTTCGCGGCGTTGACCGCTGGGGCCATCTGAGCGAGGAGGGCTTGCACGCCAACAGCATCATTCCGCTGCTGCGTCAGGCGCTGGAGCGCGCCGGCATCCCGGCCGAGCGCTACACCAGCCATTCCCTGCGCCGCGGCTTTGCCACGTGGGCGCATCAAAGCGGCTGGGATCTGAAATCGTTGATGAGTTACGTTGGCTGGAAGGATATGAAGTCAGCCATGCGCTATGTTGAAGCCAGCCCCTTTCACGGGATGGCCCGGATTACGGATAAACCGGCTTCGTCGTAGATATGGTTTTCTTCTATTAATACAGTCCGCTAATAGCGAAAACAAATCAGCAGCATCAGGTTTGCCAATGAGCCATCCGTCGAGTGAGTGGGTAGGATTCACCCATCGAATTCACAACCCTGACGGAGAGTCATCAATGCCTATCATCAACAGCCAAGTAAAACCGTTCAAAGCTACCGCATTCAAAAACGGCGACTTCGTACAAGTCTCGGACGCTGACCTGAAAGGCAAATGGTCCGTAGTGTTCTTCTACCCAGCCGACTTCACCTTCGTGTGCCCAACCGAGCTGGAAGACCTGGCCGACAACTACGCTGCGTTCCAGAAACTGGGCGTGGAAATCTACAGCGTTTCGACCGACACCCACTTTGCTCACGCTGCCTGGCACAACACCTCGCCAGCGATCGGCAAAATCGAATACACCATGATCGGCGACCCGACCCACGTCATCTCCCGCAACTTCGACGTGCTGATCGAAGAAGCTGGCCTGGCTGACCGTGGCACCTTCGTGATCAACCCTGAAGGCCAGATCAAAATCGTTGAACTGAACGATGGCGGCGTTGGCCGTGACGCTTCCGAGCTGCTGCGCAAGATCAAGGCTGCTCAGTACGTTGCTGCTCACCCAGGCGAAGTTTGCCCGGCCAAGTGGAAAGAAGGCGAGGCCACTCTGGCTCCGTCCCTGGACCTGGTCGGCAAGATCTGAGTCTGTGACGCACGCAACACAGGGCGGGACTCCGCACCTACTTCAGTAAGCTGCACCGCCCATTGAAAAAGCCCGGGCGAGATTCGCTCGGGCTTTTTTTCGCCTCGAATAAAGACACAGGAGATCGCCCGTATGTTGGACGCCAATCTTAAAGCCCAGTTGAAATCGTACCTGGAACGGGTTACCCAGCCGATCGAGATCGTTGCTTCCCTCGACGACGGTGCGAAATCCCGGGAAATGCTTGACCTGCTGAAAGACGTTGCCAGTCTTTCGAGCCAAATTACTCTGATCGACAGCGGCACCGATGCCCGCAAGCCGTCGTTCTCGATCAATCGCCCGGGTGCCGACATCAGCCTGCGTTTCGCCGGCATCCCGATGGGCCATGAATTCACCTCGCTGGTGCTGGCCCTGTTGCAAGTCGGCGGCCACCCATCGAAAGCCAGTGCCGAAGTGATCGAACAGATCCGCTCGCTCAAGGGCGAGTTCAGCTTCGAAACCTACTTCTCGCTGTCGTGCCAGAACTGCCCGGACGTGGTCCAGGCGCTGAACCTGATGGCTGTGTTGAACCCGAACATCCGTCACGTCGCCATCGACGGCGCGTTGTTCCAGGACGAAGTCAACGATCGCAAGATCATGGCCGTGCCGAGCATCTACCTCAACGGTGAGAACTTTGGCCAGGGCCGCATGGGCCTGGAAGAAATCCTCGCCAAACTCGACACCGGCGCCATCGAGCGTCAGGCCGAGAAAATCAGCGCCAAACAAGCCTTTGATGTGCTCGTAGTTGGCGGTGGCCCGGCCGGTGCGTCGGCCGCTATCTATGCCGCCCGTAAAGGCATTCGCACCGGTGTTGCGGCTGAGCGCTTCGGCGGTCAGGTGCTCGACACCATGGCCATCGAGAACTTCATTTCCGTGCAGGAAACCGAAGGCCCGAAACTGGCGACGGCGCTGGAAGAACACGTCAAGCAGTACGACGTCGATATCATGAACCTGCAGCGCGCCGACAAGCTGATTCCCGGCAAGAACGGCGAGCTGCACGAAGTCCACTTCGCCAGCGGTGCGACCCTGAAAGCCAAGAGCGTGATCCTGGCGACCGGCGCACGCTGGCGTGAAATGAACGTGCCGGGCGAGCAGGAATACCGTAACAAGGGCGTGGCGTACTGCCCGCACTGCGACGGCCCGCTGTTTAAAGGCAAGCGCGTGGCGGTGATCGGCGGCGGTAACTCCGGCGTGGAAGCGGCCATCGACCTGGCCGGTATCGTTGCCCACGTGACACTGCTGGAGTTCGACGTGCAACTGCGTGCCGACGCGGTGTTGCAACGCAAACTGCACAGCCTGCCAAACGTCACCGTGATCACCAGTGCGCAAACCACTGAAGTCACCGGTAATGGCGAGAAGGTCAACGGCCTGCGTTACAAGGATCGCAATACTGACGAACTGCGCAGCGTCGAGCTGGAAGGGATTTTCGTACAGATCGGTCTGTTGCCGAACACCGACTGGCTCAAAGGCACCATCGAGCTGTCGCCGCGTGGTGAAATCATCGTCGACAACCGTGGCGAGACGTCGATCCCGGGGATCTTCGCGGCCGGCGACGTGACCACTGTGCCGTACAAGCAGATCGTGATTGCGGTGGGCGAGGGTGCCAAGGCTTCCCTCAGCGCGTTCGATCACTTGATCCGTACTTCTGCGCCGGCGTAAACGGCAGTCGCTGAAACGAAAAAACCCATGAGCGATCATGGGTTTTTTTATGCCTGACACAATCCAATTGTAGGAGTGAGCCTGCTCGCGATGGCGGCTGCACATTCAAAACATCATGGCCTGACACACCGCTATCGCGAGCAGGCTCACTCCTACAGGAGAAATTTGCAGTCAGTTACAGCGGCGCAGGCTGGATGATTTCAACCCAGTAGCCATCCGGGTCCTTGATGAACGCCAGGCTTTTCATACGGCCATCAGTCAGGCGCTTCTGGAAATCACAGCCCAGCTCTTCAAAACGTGCGCACGCGGCAACGATGTCTGGCACCGAGATGCAGATGTGGCCGAAACCGCGTGGGTCGGTGTTGCCATTGTGATAGGCGAAGTCGGCGTCGTTTTCGGTGCCGTGGTTGTGGGTCAGTTCCAGAATGCCGGGGATCGACTTCATCCATTCGGTGCGGGCGGCGGCGTCGGCCGGGATCTGCGCCTTGTCGACCAGCGCGAGGAAGTACAGGCTGAATTCGGCTTCCGGGAAATCACGCTTTTCAACCAGCGAGAAGCCCAGTACGCGGGTGTAGAAATCCAGCGACTTGGTGATGTCCTTTACACGCAGCATGGTGTGGTTGAAGACGAAGTTGCGGGTTGCGCTGTCTGGAGTGGCGGTGACGCCGGGGAAAGTGTTCAGTTCGTGCAGGCTCATAGGCCCTCCGTAACAATGGGGCGAGTGAATGGGCGCAATGATACGCATGCGGGGCGGCATCGCCAAACCGAATGCGCGGCTTGCTCTGTGGGCGGCCGGGCCTCAGACTTTGCTGCTCAATCTGCGAGTGCCTCTGGTAATGATCCGACCGTTCAAAGCGCTGTTCGTTTGCCTTTTCTCATCGCTGCTTGCCGTTCCGGCGCTGGCGGATCAGCCCAGTATCACCTGGCCTGCAGGCTGGGAAGTAGAGGCGCTGCCTGATCAAGCCCCTCAGGTTTCGCGCCAGCGCGCGGTGAAAACCGACACCGACGGCAATCAGGTGATGGTGATGGAGTTGACCATGAGCCAGGTTGAGGCAGGCCATCAGGTCAATGTGCAGGGTGTCCTGCTGGAAATGCGCAAATCTATTCAGAAAGACTTCTTCCAGGGCGGCTATCAAAGCGTTTGCAACAAGATACATCCGGCAAAACTCGCCGCTCTGGATGCACTGGAGACCACCTGCACGATCATCGAAAACGGCCGTCATGTGTTGTCGCAAACATTGGTTGCTGCGGTCGCGAAGGATAAGGCTTATGTACTTTCTTACGCGGGTCAGGCTGAGGTTTATACGGCGAGCGCCGAGGAAATAGTCGCAGTGAGAAACAGCTTGAAACTTTAAGCGTCTGTTTGCACCGCTACGGGTTTAGATACCCGAAGGAATTAAGCACAAAGTTTAGCGGTCGTTGCGGTTGCAACATCCCGGCGCAAAATGTTTAGCCTCACGGCTTGTGGGTGTTAAAGCAGATTGATAACTAGCGTGGCGGAAATCGTTGCTTTTGTTAGATATTGTCGAAAAAAAAGCCCTGCATAGAGCAGGGCTTGTTTGTTGACGCAAGATTAACCGCGCAACCAGGAATCGACGGTGGCAGCACCGTACTGTTCTTTCCAGGCTTTCAGGCCGCGGTGATTGCCGCCCTTGGTTTCGATCAGTTCACCAGTGTGCGGGTTCTGATAGACCTTGACCACGCGAGCGCGGCGGGTTTTCGGTGCGGCAGACACTTGCAGGCCGGACTTGGACGGGTTCGGATCGAGGATGGCGATGATGTCTTTCAGGCCTTTGCCGTAGGTTTTCATCAGCCCCTGGAGCTTTTCTTCGAATTCGATTTCTTTCTTGAGCCCGGCATCGTTCTTCAGCGATTCCAACTGCTTGAGCTGTTCCTGAAGGGCCTTTTCAGCTGCACGAAATTCAGCGAGTCTGGACAATATCTTTACTCCAATAGTGTGTTTGGCTGATACCAACCGCAAACAAAGCTATAAGCCAAGAGCCTTGAAGCGACTCGGTGATAATGGCTCACCTGCCAATCTTGCACAGGCTGAAAAAATTGTAGTAGTTAATGCGCCAAGAGTAAATCCTGATCTTGTCGTCATGTAACAACAGTGGTGTTTTGTATCAATTTGGTGCGCCCGGTCGCAGCGCCGGGCTTAATTTATTTTTAGTTAATGGTGACTTAATGCATCGATGAAGTCGGCGCCAGGCATGGGTTTTCCGAACAGATAGCCCTGCAGGAAGTTGACGTGGTGTGCGGTCAGATAGTCAGCCTGAGCCTGAGTTTCTACACCTTCGGCAACAATACCCAAATCGAGCTTGGCCGACAGTTCGATAATCGTGTCCAGAATATGCCGCGACAGCGCATCAATGCCGATCATCGCGACGAAACTCTGGTCGATCTTGAGAAAATCGACATTGAATGTTCGCAGGTAGCCCAGACTTGAATGACCGGTACCGAAATCGTCGATGGCGATCATCACCCCCAGCGCGTGCAACTGCTCGAACAATAGGTGCGTGACATCGGTTGGCTCAATCAGCTCGCGCTCGGTCAGCTCCAGCACGAGGTTGATACTGCCGGGGGCAAAAGCAGCGAGAAACCCGCGACAGTCTTCGACCAGTTGCAGATCCTGGCAATGGCTGGCGGTGATGTTGATGCCGATGTGGAACGGTTTGTCGAACTCCGCCGACAACGGGCCGAGCAGGGCGGCTGTCTGCTGCATCAGCGAACGAGTCATGGGCACGATCAGGCCTGAATGTTCGGCAAACGGAATGAACAGATCCGGACGCACCAGACCCTCCTTGGGGTGATTCCAGCGCATCAGCACTTCAGTGCCGGACCACTTCCGGCTGTCGCCATGCACCACCGGCTGGAAGTAGGGAATGAATTCGCCAGCCTCCAGCGCGCGCAGCATCTCATGGCTGGGCGAAGTGGCGCGCCGTTGCAGGACATGGGCGATAGCGCCCGCGATCACCCCGAAAAATATCAGCAGACTGAACAGCGGCGGGTATTCGCCGGCCATGTAGCGCCACGTTTGCCCCTGCGGGAAGCCTGCACTGACACTGAAGGCATAGCGCGAAGACGCGAGCATACTCTGCGCCACCGGTAACGGCGGCAGGGCGCCTTGATGCACCTTGCCATCGACGGACAGCCAGTTATCGCCGACCTGCAACAACAGCAGCGTCTGCCGGCCGATCAGGCGCAGGATGTTGCTCAGGTGATAACCATCGAGGGTGGTCAGCGCGCCACCGCGACCTTCGCTGAGGCGATACACCAGCAGCGCGGTGTTGGGCGTGACGGGGTTGCCATTCATCAACCACAGTTTGCCCTGCGTATAGTCGCCCGGATTCACGGCCTCCTTGAACTCCCCGAACAGCGAGCTGCAATAGAGGTTGTTGTCCCACACCAGATTGGTCGAGCGTACAAAAGGTCGACGGGTCACCTGCTCACGCAAGGCCAGTTTGACGCTGTCGCAGGGCTGGCCGGCCAGGGGCAGCAGTTCGCTGGCGGCCTGGGCGGTGTTGTCGAGCATCAGTTCAAACTGGCGCAACGCCTCCTCGGCGGTATTTTGCGTGCTCTGTTGCAAGGTGCGTTCGGCTTGCAGATACAGAATCCCTGTGCCCAAAAGCACCGGCAGCAGGCCGCAAAGCAGGGTCACAATCATCCGCACGCTACGTTTGCGGCGGGGTTTGACAGTCAAGGGCATGGACGCATCCTGTTGCGATGGAGTGAAACTCTCGAATGCAGGCTGGCAACGGCGCGCCTGTGAAAGACAGCGGAGTCAAAACGCATGATAGATGGCCGTTGCCGCTTGTGCCGCTTACAGGCGATTGATCTGCGGGGCGAGTGCGATACAGGCTCAGCTTGTTTACGTGTGCAACAAACCCCTTGCACCGATGCGAAAAAGGCGGATTTTATAGAGAGGGCAGACAACCCTATTTACGCTGTGTAGAATCGGGTTACGCATACAATAATAAACGTCTTCTGGCAGCAGAAGCCTCGCCCGCAAGAGCCTTGGGTCGACAATGAAGATATTCGGGTTTCAACTGATCTACGGTGACTTCCTCGCCCGCAGTGTGCGAGGCATCTCCTGCGCACCTCCCGCCGGTCTCAGCATTACTGACAAATAACTCTGGTTAATTGATAAGAATGATGAGGCGTCACCATGGCAGATTTATACGAAAACCCAATGGGCCTGATGGGCTTTGAGTTCATCGAGTTCGCATCGCCGACTCCTGGCACCCTGGAGCCGATCTTCGAGATCATGGGCTTCACCAAAGTCGCGACCCACCGCTCCAAGAACGTGCACCTGTACCGTCAGGGCGCGATCAACCTGATCCTCAACAACGAACCGCACAGTGTGGCCTCGTATTTCGCGGCCGAGCATGGACCGTCGGTGTGCGGCATGGCGTTCCGCGTGAAGGATTCGCAAAAGGCCTACAGCCGCGCATTGGAACTCGGTGCTCAGCCGATCCACATCGAAACCGGCCCGATGGAGCTGAACCTGCCAGCGATAAAGGGCATCGGCGGCGCGCCGCTGTACCTGATCGACCGTTTCGGCGAAGGCAGTTCGATCTATGACATCGACTTCGTGTTCATCGAGGGCGTTGATCGCAACCCGGTCGGTGCCGGTCTGAAGATCATCGACCACCTGACCCACAACGTGTACCGCGGCCGCATGGCCTACTGGGCCAACTTCTACGAGAAGCTGTTCAACTTCCGCGAGATCCGCTATTTCGACATCAAGGGCGAATACACCGGCCTGACCTCGAAAGCGATGACCGCACCGGACGGCATGATCCGCATCCCGCTGAACGAAGAGTCGTCCAAGGGCGCCGGGCAGATCGAAGAGTTCCTGATGCAGTTCAATGGCGAGGGCATTCAGCACGTGGCGTTCCTCACCGACGACCTGGTCAAGACCTGGGATCAGTTGAAGAAGATCGGCATGCGCTTCATGACCGCACCGCCGGACACCTACTACGAAATGCTCGAAGGCCGCCTGCCGAACCACGGCGAGCCGGTGGATCAACTGCAATCGCGCGGCATCCTGCTCGACGGCTCGTCGAACCCGGACGACAAGCGCCTGCTGCTGCAGATCTTCTCGGAAACCCTGATGGGCCCGGTGTTCTTCGAATTCATCCAGCGTAAGGGCGACGATGGTTTCGGCGAGGGTAACTTCAAGGCCCTGTTCGAATCGATCGAGCGTGATCAGGTGCGTCGTGGTGTGCTCGCAACCGAGTAATCCGCCACCAGAATGAAAAAATCCCGGCTTGCAGTCATGCACAGCCGGGATTTTTTTTGCATCAGCAAAACTGTGGGAGCGGGCTTGCTCGCGAATTCGGTCTTTCGTTCAAGGTCTTTGTTGACTGAGCTGACGCTTTCGCGAGCAATTCCGCTCCCACAGTAGTTTTGTGTTGCTTTTAAGACCTGCGTTGTCGCATCAGGTGTTTGAAGCCTTCGAAGATCAGCACCACAACGGCGAGCCAGATCGGAATGTAGGTCAGCCACTCGCCGGCCTTGATGCTTTCACCGAGCAACAGCGCCACGCCGAGCAGCAACACCGGCTCGACGTAACTGAGCAAACCAAACAGGCTGAACGGCAGCAAGCGGCTGGCAATGATGTACACCACCAGCGCCGAAGCACTGATCAGACCGAGCAGCGGAATCAGCCAGAGCAAGCCCGGATACTGATCGAACACGGCGAAACCTTGCTCACCACCGCGCACGAACCAGTACGCCACCGGCAGCATCAAGGTCATGTCGACCCACAGACCGCCCAGGTTGTCGGTCTTCAGGCGTTTGCGCAGGACGAAATACAGCGGGTAACCGACCACGACCACCAGGGTCGCCCAGGAAAATCCGCCGACCCGATACAGCTCGTTCGCCACGCCGAGAACGGCAAAGAACACTGCGATTTTCTGCAGGTACGACAGGCTGTCGCCGTACACAATGCGCCCGGTCAGTACCATCGCCAGCGGCAACAGGAAATAACCCAGCGACACATCGAGGCTGTAGCCGTTGAGCGGCGCCCACATGAACAGCCACAACTGCACGCCGAGCAAACCCGACGAAACAATCAGACCGCCAATCAGCTTTGGATAGCCCGCCACCTTGCGCAGCAACTCCAGCACCCGCCGCCATTCACCCGACACCAGCATGAACACGGTCATGCACGGCACAGTCAGCAGCATCCGCCAGCCGAAGATTTCCACGCCGCTCAACGGAGTGAGCAGCGAGGTGTAGTAATACATGACGGCAAACAGCACCGAAGCTGAAACCGATAGAGCGATACCTTTAGACAAACTGTCCTCGCGGATGGGTGATCAAACAGGGCGCGCAGGATACGTGGTTTTTGTGCTGAATATTGGCCGGGGCGGTCAATATTTTCTACATGAACCCAAAAGCCCCTCACCCTAACCCTCTCCCAGAGGGAGAGGGGACTGACCGTAGGGTCTCGCGACATTCAGCGATGTGAAAGTCCGAGTCGATTATGGATTCAACACAACAGCTTCAGGCAAAAGCGTAGCTTCAATATTCCCCGATCGGTTCCCTCTCCTCCGGGAGAGGGCTAGGGTAAGGGCGGGGGGCTCACGTCGAACGCGGTTTACGGCCCGACACAAAATGGCTCACATCGTTAAACCCCGGCGTCGAAGCATGCCCCGGCGTCACCAGCGAGTCGATAAACGCTTCATCCTCCGCCGTGATCTGCACCGCCTGCGCCTTGGTATAAGCATCCCACTGTTGTTCGGTGCGCGGCCCGACAATCGCCGAGGTCACCGCGCTGTTGTTCAGCACCCAGGCAATCGCGAATTCGACAATCCCGACGCCACGGCCCTGGGTGTACTGCTGAATCTGCTGGGCGATGCGCAGCGATTCCACGCGCCATTCGGTTTCCAGAATGCGTTTGTCCTGACGCCCGGCGCGGCTGTTGGCGTCGGGAGTGGCGTCGGGTGCGTACTTGCCGCTGAGCACGCCGCGGGCCAGCGGGCTGTAAGGCACCACGCCGAGGCCATAGGTTTGCGCGGCGCTGATCTGCTCGGTCTCGGCCTGACGGTTGACGATGTTGTACAGCGGCTGACTGATCACCGGGCGGTCGATACCGAGCTTGTCAGCGATGCGAATCACCTCGGCGATGCGCCAGCCGCGATAGTTCGACAGGCCCCAGTAACGGATCTTGCCCTGACGAATCAGGTCGCCGATCGCCGACACCGTGACTTCCAGCGGCGTGTTGTGGTCTTCGCGGTGCAGGTAATAGATGTCGAGATAGTCGGTGCCAAGACGGGTCAGGCTGGCCTCCAGACCATTGAAGATGTGCTTGCGGCTCAAGCCGCTGCGGTTCGGCACGCCGTCCGCCGGGCCGAAACCGACCTTGGTTGCCAACACCCATTCGTGCCGATGGCGGGCGATCGCCTCGCCGACAATTTCTTCCGAGCGGCCGTTGGTATAGACGTCGGCAGTGTCGATGAAATTGATGCCCTGATCCCAGGCCTTGTCGATGATGCGCAGCGAGTCCTCGGCGCTGGTTTGCTCGCCAAACATCATCGTGCCGAGGGTGAGGGTGGACACCTGCAACCCCGAGTGCCCCAGTGTGCGGTAGCTCATGCCGAAATCCTTTTATCGGGTGGGAAAACTCCAATCAAATACCAGAAGCATCCGACGGGGCAAAGTGAATTATCGGCCCAGTGCTGCGCAACGCGTCTGCAAAAACGCTTGCAACACTCGAACGCGTTCCGACACCTGCACCCGATGCGGACACAGCAGATTGAACGGCACGCTCTCGCCATGCCAGTCATCAAACAGCGTCAGCAGGCGTCCGCCGCGCACATCCTCGGCGACGTCCAGCCAGGCTTTGTAGGCAATGCCATGCCCGGCTAGGGCCCAGCGCCGCGCGACTTCGCCGTCATCGCTGAAGTAATCGCCGTGGACTTCCACTTCCAGCGTTTCGTCCTCGCGACTGAAATGCCAGGTGTTGTAGGGCCGACCATTGCGCAGGTAGAGCAGGGCGCTGTGTTCGCGCAGTTCGCCGGGATGTTGCGGTGTGCCATGGCGGGCGAGATAGTCCGGGCTGACGCAGGCAACGCGGCGATGCGCCGGCAGAATTGGCAACGCTACCAGCGTCGAATCACTGGGCACACCAAAGCGCAGCGCGACATCCACGGTTTCGCGGAACAGATCGGCGTGCCGATCGTTGAGCAGCAATTGCAGCTGGATATTCGGGTGCGCACGTTTGAAGTCGTCCAGCCACGGCAACAACACGTTGCGCCCGAAGTCCGAGGGCGCCGCCAGTTGCAGCACACCACTGAGGCCTTCGCCGTGTTGCTTCAGTGCCTGCTCACCTTCGGCCAGGGCGGACAGGGCGATGCGTACGCTGTCGAGATAACGCCGACCTTCTTCGGTCAGGCGCATGCTGCGCGTAGAGCGCGCGAGCAGGCGGATACCGAGGCGGGTTTCCAGGCGCTTCAAGGCGATGCTTGCGGCGGCCGGCGTCAGTTCAAGCGTGCGGGCAGCGGAAGAAATACTGCCGGAGTCGGCCACGCGGACGAAGATCTCCAGATCGAGAATCGAGCTCATTGGTAAAAATCCTTTAAAGATTCGTGCGTTTTTGCGGGATTTTTCCGTCATTGGCAAGTTCGGGCGTTGCAATCAGTGAGCAAAAAAAGATCGCAGCCTGCGGCAGCTCCTACAGGGAAACGCGTATTTCCATGTAGGAGCTGCCGCAGGCTGCGATCTTTTGATCTTGATGCGTGATGATTAAGCCCGCAGCGTCCGCGTCATGCGCAACGCCAGCAAGCTGCCGCCGACAATCACACCCGCCAGCAAATACAACGCCGCATCGGTCGAACCGGTGCTGTCCTTGACCCAACCCACTAGGTACGGGCTGAGGAAACCGGCCATTTGCCCCATCGAGTTGATCAACGCCAGACCACCGGCCGCGGCGCCCGCGCTCAACAGCGCAGTCGGCACTGGCCAGAACATCGGCAGGCCGGTCAGCGCGCCCATGGTTGCAATGGTCAGGCCGAGGATGGCGATGGCCGGGTTGGCGGCGAAGTTCACCGCGATCAGCAGCCCGAGCGCGCCCATCAGCATCGGCACCACCAAGTGCCAGCGCCGTTCTTTGCGCAAGTCCGCCGAACGCCCGACCAGCAACATGAACACCGCCGCCAGCAGGTAAGGAATCGCACTCAGCCAGCCAATCACCAGGTTGTCGCTGAAGCCTAGGTTCTTGATGATCGACGGCAGCCAGAAGTTGATCGCGTACACGCCGCTCTGGATGCAGAAATAGATCAGGCCAAACGCCCAGATCGCCGGGTTCTTAAATACCGCGAGCAGCGAGTCCGAGGTGGTTTTCGGTTTGTTCGCCAGGTCTTCGGCCTGATCCGCCTCAAGCACCGCGCGCTCGTGCGGGCTCAGCCACTTGGCATTGGCGAAGCTGTCGCTGAGCAGGAAATAGGCGAGGGCGCCGAGGATTACGGTCGGGATGCCTTGCAGCAGGAACATCCACTGCCAGCCGGCCAGTCCGCCTTGCCCGGCGGCGAAGTGATTGAGGATCCAGCCGGAGAACGGACTGCCGAGCAGCCCCGAGACCGGGATCGCCGACATGAACAGCGCCATGATCCGCCCACGGCGGAACGTCGGGAACCACTGCGAGAGGTACAGCACCACACCCGGGAAGAACCCGGCTTCGGCCGCACCGGTGAACAGGCGCAGGGTGTAGAACTGGGTCGGGGTGGTGACGAACAACAGGCAGGTCGACAGCGTGCCCCAAGTGATCATCATCAGCGCGATCCAGCGTCGCGGGCCGAATCGGGTCAGGGCCAGGTTGCTCGGCACGCCGCACAGCACGTAGCCGATGAAGAAGATCCCGGCACCGAGGCCGTAAACGGTTTCACTGAACTTCAATGCGTCGAGCATCTGCAGTTTGGCGAAGCCAACGTTGACCCGGTCGAGGTAGTTGAACAGGTAGCAGATGAAGATGAAGGGGATCAAACGCAGGGTGATGCGTTTGTAGACGGCGTTTTTACCGTCGTCGATGGTCTGGGTAGCTGCGGCGCTCTGCGACATAGCGGCTCTCTCTTTATTATGATTTTTTGCGATGCACAGGTTAACGTTGATCGCCCCGAGAGTCTCGGCCACCTGTGGCCGGATTGTCTTTGTGCCTGAGCACAGGGTTTGCCGCCAGACCCTGTGCGGGTGAACAACCGTCCGCCGCCGCTGCTTAAGGATTTTGCCGATCATGTTCGAACTCGATCACGACCTCGCTCAGGATATCGTCGACCGGGCCATGGCCATTTTGCCCTACAACGTCAACGTCATGGACAGCCAGGGCCTGATCCTTGGCAGCGGCGAGCTGGAGCGCATCAACACCCGTCACGAAGGTGCGCAACTGGTGCTGGCCAACGGGCGGGTGGTAGAGATCGATGCACAAACCGCTGTGCACTTGAAGGGTGTGCAGCCGGGGATCAACCTGCCGCTGATGCTCGATCAACGCCTGATCGGCGTGCTCGGTATTACCGGCGAACCGGAGCAACTGCGCACCTACGCCGAACTGGTGCGCATGACCGCCGAAATGCTCGTCGGCCAGCGCAACCAGCAGGCCGAGCAGCAATGGCGGCGCCAGCGTTGCGATGACCTGTTGGCGTTGCTGTTGAGCGAAGCCGGCGACTCGCCGCGGCTGGTCGATGAGGCGCAGCAACTGGGGCTCAAGCCGCAGTTGACCCGGGTGCCGTATCTGTTCGAACTGGGTCTGGAGCATGGGCCGGGGCAAACCGTCGAGGCGTTGAGCGCGTGGCTGACCTCGCGCTATCCGGACAGCTGGTGCGTGAGTTCGGCCAAGTCGTCGCTGCTGTGGTGCCGACCCGCAAGTCAAACGGTTGAGCATGATCGCCTGCTGGAAAAACTCGATGGCCTCGGCTGGAACATTCTGCGCATCGCTGTGGGCGGGCAGGCGGATGGGCTGGCCGGGTTACGCCGCTGTTATCGGCGGGTTGGCGATCTGCTGGCTTATGGCCGGGAAGTGCTGCCGAATTCGCGCTTGCTGACGCTCAATCGCTATCGCTTGCCGGTGATGCTCTGGCGCCATCGCAACGATGATGCGCTGGATGAATTGCTCAAACCGTTGCGCAAAGTTATCGCCAAGGACGGCAATGGCCAGTTGCTCGCGACCCTGCGCAGTTGGTGTGAACACGACGGGCAGAGTCAGGCCTGCGCCGATGCGCTGGGCATTCATCGCAACAGCTTGCGTTATCGAATGGAGCGGATTGCTGAGTTGAGCGGGGTTGATCCGCTGAAACTCGACGGGATGCTGGCGCTATATCTCGGGGTGCAATTGCTGCCGCACATTGATCCGGGCTGATCGGATGTTTTCACCGACGCCTTCGCGAGCAAGCCCGCTCCCACATTTGGAATGCATTCCCCTGTGGGAGCGAGCTTGCTCGCGAAAGCGTCGGTACATTCGACACAGGCTTTTGTAGAAATGAACAATAAACGCCCACCGCGCTTGTGCAGCGGACCGGCGTCAATGCGCAGGCCGACTGGCAGCATGAGGTGCATTGGAACTGGAGAATTCGCATGAAGATCGTCATCGCCCCCGATTCGTTCAAGGACAGCCTGAGTGCCCAAGGCGTTGCCGAGGCCATTGCACTGGGGCTGGCGCAAGTCTGGCCGCAAGCAACACTGGTCAAATGCCCGATGGCCGACGGCGGCGAGGGCACGGTGGAATCGATTCTCGCCGCATGCGAGGGTGAACTGCGCCGCACCCGAGTACGCGGGCCGCTGGGTGCGCCGGTCGACGCCGCGTGGGGCTGGTTGCCACACAATCACACCGCGATCATCGAAATGGCCGAGGCCAGTGGTTTGCAATTAGTGCCTACGGGGCAACGCGATGCATGCATCACCAGCACCTTCGGCACCGGCGAACTGATTCGCGCCGCGCTGGATGCCGGCGCGCAACGGGTGATTCTGGCGATTGGCGGCAGCGCCACCAACGACGGCGGCGCCGGCGCGATGCAGGCGCTTGGGGTGAAATTGCTCGATGCGCAGGGTCAGCCATTGGTGCCGGGCGGCTTGGCGCTGGCACAACTGGCGCGACTGGACTTGAGCGAGCTTGATCCGCGTCTGGCCCACGTGCGCTTCGACATCGCCGCCGACGTCAACAACCCGCTGTGCGGCCCGCACGGGGCCTCGGCGATTTTCGGCCCGCAAAAAGGCGCGTCACCGGCACAAGTGCAGCAACTGGATCAGGCGCTGGGGCATTTCGCCGAGCTCTGCGCGCAAGCGTTGGGCAAGGACGTTCGCGATGAGCCGGGCAGTGGTGCGGCGGGGGGATTGGGTTTTGCGGCCAAGGCGTTTCTCGGTGCGCAATTTCAGGCCGGCGTGGAAGTGGTTGCCGAACTGGTGGGGCTGGCCGAAGCGGCAAACGGCGCCGTCCTGGTGATCACGGGAGAAGGGCGCTTCGACGCGCAGACCTTGCGCGGCAAGACCCCGTTCGGCGTGGCGCGGATTGCCAAGCAGCACGGCGTGCCGGTGATCGTCATCGCCGGCACCTTGGGTGAGGGTTATCAGGAACTCTACGAGCACGGCATCGACGCCGCATTCGCCGTCACCAGCGGCCCGATGACCCTGGAGCAGGCCTGTGCCGAAGCTCCACGCTTGTTGCGCGAACGGGCGACTGACATCGCCCGCGTCTGGCAGATGGCCAAACTCAATAGCTGATTGCGTGAAGATGTTGTGGAGAGGGGATAAATCCCCTCTCCACAGGGGGTTAGTGTCAAGGTGTTTCAGCGCTGAAACACCTTGAAAAATATTTTCGCTTTACACGAAATCTTCCTAAAGCCCCGCCGATACAGAGATCAGGCGCACACAGATTCCCTCGAACAGTGACGCCTGACTGGTCCCGCCCCCAAGGGCCAGTGATGACGGCACGGACGCTCGCAGCTACCTCTATCCGAGAGTCCAACCATGTCCTTGCGTAACCTGAATATCGCGCCCCGTGCCTTCCTCGGTTTTGCCTTTATCGCCTTGCTGGTGATTGTCCTTGGTGTGTTCGCCGTCAACCGCATGTCGACCATCCGCCAGGCTTCCATCGACATGGAGACCAATCAACTGCCCAGCGTCACCTACCTTGGCGTGGTCACGGAAAACGTTCTGCGCCTGCGGATTCTGTCGTTCCGGATTCTGGTCAACCGCGACCCGGCAGGTCTGCAAGAAGCGCAAACACGCATCGGCGTGCTGGTGGACAAGGTGCGCAGTGCTCAGGCCAGTTACGCCGCGTTGCCGGCAGAGAGCGAAGAGCGTGCGTTGTATCAGACGTTCGCGACCACGCTCGACAACTACCTGCAAGCGCAAAACCAGATGATGGAGCTGTCGCGTCAGGACAAGGTCGACGAGATGCGCACCTTGATCAACACGCGGATCAAGGACGGCACCGACCAGATGGGCGAACAACTGAACAAGCTGATCGCAATCAACGCGGCGGGCGCGAAAGTCGCCTCCAATCAGGCCGGTGAACATTACGACAGCGCCATTACCGGCATCATCGTTGTTGCCGTGGTCGCCGCGCTCGCCACGGTACTGCTGGCCCTGTTGCTGACTCGCAGCATCGTCACCCCATTGAATCGTGCCGTACAGGCTGCGCAAACCATCGCCGGCGGCAACTTGACCCAGTCCATCGAAGTCGATGGCAAGGACGAAGCCACCCAACTGCTGCAAGCCCTGTCCACGATGCAGATCAACCTGCGCAAAACCATCGAACAGATCGCCGGCTCCGCGACTCAGTTGGGCGCGGCGGCCGAAGAGTTGAGCGCTGTCACCGAGGAGGCTTCCCGTGGCCTGCAACAGCAGAACAACGAGATCGAACAAGCCGCCACCGCCGTCAACGAAATGACCGCCGCTGTGGAAGAAGTCGCACGTAACGCGGTCTCGACCTCCGAAGCCTCGAACCAGTCGACCCAGGCCGCCCGCGAAGGTCGCGATCAAGTGGTGAAAACCGTCGACGCGATCCAGACCATGACCCATGACGTGCAGAGCACCGCGCAAATGATCGAAGGCCTCGCCGCGCAGGGTCGTGACATCGGCAAGGTGCTGGATGTGATCCGCGCCATCGCCGAACAGACCAACCTGCTGGCCCTCAACGCGGCGATCGAAGCAGCGCGTGCCGGTGAGGCCGGACGCGGTTTTGCGGTGGTAGCGGACGAAGTACGCGCCTTGGCCCATCGCACTGCGCAATCGACTCAGGAAATCGAAAAAATGGTCGCCGGCATCCAGAACGGTACCGGCGAAGCGGTGTCGTCGATGCAGCAAAGCAACCAGCGCACCCAGACCACTCTGGAAATGGCCCGCGCTGCGGGTGTGGCGCTGGAGCAAATCACCCAGTCGATCCACCAGATCAACGAACGCAACCTGGTGATCGCCAGTGCCTCGGAAGAACAGGCGCAGGTCTCGCGTGAGGTCGACCGCAACCTGGTCAACATCCGTGATCTGGCCACGCAGTCCGCCGCCGGCGCGAATCAGACCAGCGCCGCAACCCATGAACTGTCGCGTCTGGCGGTGGATTTGAATGCCATGGTGGCGCGGTTTGTGATTTGAGAAATACGCAGTTGCCTGATGTGGGCCGAACCAGATGAGTGTTCGGCCCACCTCGAAGAGTCAGCGCTTCAAGACAGGTCCACTTTGACTTGCTTAAACGAAGACTGTTGCCCAAGGTTTCCTGCACGATCGCGCAGCCTGTAAAACGCGAACATCGTGCCGGAACCTATCTCACGGATAATCGCGCCACTCAGTTTGATAACGGTACGTGAAGTTGCGTCATGCACCGTTTCAATGATGACTGGCTCCGCCGCAAGTGAGCCAAAGTGAAATTCGATGCTGTCGCAGGCTCGCTGCTGCATATAGATGGCAATGGTTACCAGAACTTCATCATTGTGGGCGGCGAGATACTGCGGTGTGATCCCCTCACTGTCGATTTCTGGTGGAAATTGCGGAGGTTCTCCCGGATTGCCGAAGTTGGGAGCCGTTAGATCGACCGTAATCGGCGTGCTCGCGGCCATGTCTTCATTCCCGCCAATATCGAGGATGTATGAAACCTCATATACGCCTTCTTGTACCAGGTGTGCCTCAGGAATATGGGCCTCGAATGGGAAAAGCGCCGGGTCGATGGGTGTCGTAAAAGGATAGTCCGCCACCCTATTCCCGTTTAACAACAGCCTTAACAGTACGGGCACGCCTGGATCAGAAGGTGAACTATACCATTCTGGAATTAACACTTTCAGAGGAGATACCAATGCACTCAATGGCAACAGGTTAACCTGACTGCCAGGGAAATTGGGTAGCGCATCGGGGATTTCCGGTGCGTCCAATAAGAGGATTTTTTCATTCAGATTCGTCATCGTTTCAACACTCCGTCGTTTCGATTAGAGGGGGCCGCAGTTGTTTCCTCATGTTGATTAAGCGAGCGTTTGTGAAGTGGGTCTACTGTCAACTCTGACAGGTAGTCAGTCGACTGCTAATCGACCACTGTACGAAGTTCTTCTTTAAATTCATCCAAAGGACAAAGCGGCTGGCGCGGTTTGTGATTTGACCTAGGGTGAAGGCTGGAGACCGCGCAATCAGGAGACGTGCATGCGCTATTCAGCCTTGACCCAACGCATCGCCGGGGAGGGAGCCGCTGCCTGGCAGATTCATGACCGAGCGCTGGAGCTGCGCGCCGAGGGCGTCGATATCCTGCTGCTGAGCGTGGGGGATCCGGATTTCGATACGCCGCTGCCGATCATTCATGGCGCCATCGACAGTCTGCTGGCCGGCGATACGCATTATTCCGAAGTGCGTGGTCGCTTGGCGCTGCGCAAATTGATCGCCGCCCGCCACCAGCGGCGCAGCGGTCAGGTGGTGGATGCCGAGCACGTGATCGTGCTGCCCGGCGCGCAATGCGCGGTGTATTCGGTCGCGCAATGCCTGCTGGATCCGGGTGACGAAGTGATCGTCGCCGAGCCGATGTACGTGACCTATGAGGGTGTGTTCGGCGCGTGCGGCGCGACAGTGGTGCCGGTGCCGGTCAGGCCGGAGAATGGCTTTCGCGTTGACCCCGCCGATGTCGCCGCGCGGATCACGCCGAAGACCCGCGCGATGTTGCTCAACAGTCCGAATAATCCTTCCGGCGCGAGCCTGTCGCTGCTGATCTGGCAAGAGCTGGCGGCGCTGTGCGTGCGCCACGATTTGTGGCTGATCAGCGACGAGGTCTACAGCGATCTGCTGTACGAGGGCGAGCACATCAGCCCGGCGAGCCTGCCGGGCATGGCCGAACGCACGGCAACCATCAACAGCCTGTCGAAATCCCATGCCATGACCGGCTGGCGCATTGGCTGGTCGATCGGGCCGAAGGTGCTGGCCGAGCATCTGGTGAACCTGTCGTTGAGCATGCTGTTCGGTCTGCCGGATTTCGTGCAGAAAGCAGCGGAGGTCGCGTTGGCAAGCGATCTGCCGGAGGTGACGCAGATGCGCGAGGAATATCGGTTGCGCCGCGATCTGGTGTGCGAGCGTTTGCGCGGTTGCCCGGGGTTGCAGCCGATCCGGCCCGATGGCGGGATGTTCGTGATGGTCGATGTGCGCCAGACCGGGTTTGGCGCGCAGGGGTTTGCCGAGCGCTTGCTGGAAGGTTATGGGGTCTCTGTGCTGGCTGGCGAAGCGTTCGGGCCGAGTGCGGCGGGGCATATTCGCATCGGGCTGGTGCTGGATCGGGTGCAGCTGGCGGATGCCTGTGCGCGGATTGCGTTGTGTGCGGTGCAGCTGTTGCAGGCGCGTAGTGCCTGACAGTGTTGTGTTGCCTGAACTGGCCTCTTCGCGAGCAAGCCCGCTCCCACAGTGGATGGGTGTGTACATAATGTTATCTGTACACACCGAACCCTGTGGGAGCGGGCTTGCTCGCGAATGCAATCTGCCATTCAGCGCATTTTTCAGCCCTGCCAAGCCACCGGATTCACCAGATTCACCGGCTTCTCCCCAGCCAAAGCCGCCAGCAGATTGTCCACCGCACACCGCGCCATCGCCTCCCGCGTCTCATGCGTCGCCGAACCCATGTGCGGGGTTGCCACCACATAGTTCAACTGCAACAACGGCGAATCATGATTCAGCGGTTCACGCTCGAATACATCCAGCCCCGCTGCGCGAATCCGCTGGTGGCGCAACGCGTCGATCAGCGCCGCTTCATCCACCACTTTGCCGCGCGAGATATTGATGAAGATGCTCTCGGGGCGCATCAGCGCAAATTGCTCGGCGCCGATTAGGCCTTCGGTCTGCGCAGTCAGCGGCAGGGTCAGGCAGATGAAATCGGCCTCTTGCAGCAGCGCCTCAAGGCTACGGTACTGCGCGTCAAAACGCGCCTCGACCGCCGGTTTACGCGACTGACTGTGATAGAGCACCGGCATGCCAAAACCGAAATGCCCGCGCTGCGCCAGCGCTTCGCCGATGCGGCCCATGCCGATGATGCCCAAGGTCTTGCCGTGTACATCGGTGCCGAAATGCGCCGGGCCGATGTTGCGATGCCACTGGCCGCTGCGCACCATGTTCGCCAGTTCCACTACGCGCCGGGCCGTGGCGAGGATCAGGGCGAAACCGGTGTCGGCGGTGGTTTCGGTGAGCACGTCCGGGGTGTTGCTAAGGAGGATCTTGCGCCGGGTCAGGTAGTCGATGTCGTAGTTGTCGACACCCACTGAGACACTGGCGATGGCCTCAAGCTGCGGCGCCAGATCGAGCAGCGCGGCGTCGAGTTTCAGGCTGGCGCCGAGCAAGCCATGGGCGCCGGGCAGGGCGTCACGCAGCTTCATCAGGCCGTCGGCGTCGAGGCTTTCGATCAACGTCACTTCACACTGTTGCTGCAGACGCGTCATCAGCGCTGGCGAGAGTTTCTTGTACAGCACGACTTGCTTTTTCATGGGCAAAAATCTCTTCAGGAATGCGCCGGCACGGGACGCGTGACTACGGCTTTGGCCACGACACGATCACTGGCGCCAGGCTTGAGAAAAATCGTCAGCACCACCGACAGCAGCAACGCGCCGCTCATCAGCAGGTACGAAGCACCGGGCGAACCGGTGGAGCTGTTCAGGTAGCCGACCAGGTACGAGCCGCCGAACGAACCGAGCGCGCCCATGCTGTTGATCAGCGCCATGGCACCGCCGGCGACGTTGGCCGGCAGGATCTCCGGAACGATGGCGAAGAACGGCCCGTAAGGTGCGTACATGCAGGCACCGGCGATCACCAGCAGTGTGTACGACCACCAGAAATGTTCCGCGCCCAAGGCGTAGGAACCGTAGAACGCAATGGAGGCGATCAGCAGTGGCGGCCAGACGAAGCGTTTACGCTTCTGCAGTTTGTCCGAGCCCCACGACACCGCGAGCATGCCGATCACCGCCGCCAGATACGGCAGCGCCGACAGCCAGCCGGCCTCGATCATGTCCATTTGCGCGCCGGCCTTGAGGATCGACGGCAGCCACAGCACGAAGCCGTAGACGCCGATGCTCCAGCAGAAAAACTGCAGCGCCAGAATGATCACCTTCGGCGAGCGGAACGCTTCGGCGTAGTTCTTCACCGCTTTGATCCCGACCTGTTCGGCGGCGAGAGCGCTTTCCAGGTCGTGCTTTTCCTGTTCGCTCAGCCACTTGGCCTGAGCAGGACGATCATCGGCCAGCTTCCACCAGATAAACGCCCAGATCACCGCCGGCAAACCTTCGATGATGAACATCCAGCGCCAGCTGAAGTGCTGCACCAGATAGCCCGAAACCACCGACATCCACAGCATCGTTACCGGGTTGCCGAGGATCAGAAAGGTGTTGGCCCGCGAGCGTTCGGCGCGAGTGAACCAGTGGCACAGGTAAACCAGCATCGCCGGCATCACCGCGGCTTCTACCACACCGAGCATGAAGCGAATCACGATCAGCCAGTAGGCGTTCGACACCACGCCGGTCAGGGTGGCGAGGCCGCCCCAGAAAATCAGGCTGAAGAAAATCAGCTTTTTCACGCTGTGCTTCTGCGCGTAGATCGCTCCCGGTACCTGGAAGAAAAAGTAACCGAGGAAGAACAGCGCGCCGAGCAATGACGACAGGCCCGGGGTGATCATCAGGTCGGCAGCCATGCCGGAGGCGGCGGCGAAGCCGTAGTTGGCGCGGTCGAGATACGCCAGGCTGTAGGTGATGAAAACGATCGGCATGATGTACCACCAGCGGCGGGCGGCGAGGGTTACGGTTTTCATGGTGTTGCTCCTGAGCTTGTTGTTTTTGTCGCAGCAGGTTCAATTAATGGGTTGTCTGAGCGGGCCTCATCGCGAGCAGGCTCACTCCTACAAGGGTTATGTGTTTGCCGCTGCAGCTGTGACTGGCGGAGATCCACTGTAGGAGTGAGCCTGCTCGCGATCAGCGGCCTCGAATTCAACGATGAGTTCAGACCGGGTCGGCAACCCCTCCATGTCCCCGCGACTCTGCACCGCCCGACTGCCAATCCAGTTCGCGCGTTGCACCGCCTCGGCAAAACTCTGATGCTCCAGCAGGGCACTGATCATGCCAACCGCAAAGCCATCACCCGCACCCACGGTGTCGACCACGTTGGCCACCGGCACCCCGGCGACAAAACCCTGATCCAGCTGCGTGCGGTAATAGGCACCTTGCGGCCCAAGCTTGATCGCCACGGCTTCGGCGCCCTGATCGAGATAAAACGCCGCGATGTCCGCCGGATCTTCGAACCCGGTCAGCAAGCGACCTTCGCTCAAACCCGGCAGTACCCAGTGAGCGAGGGCGGCGAGGCGGTTGATCTCGCGGATCATCTCTTGCTCAGAGGCCCACAGACTTGGGCGCAGGTTGGGATCGAACGACACGCTGCGCCCGGCATGGCGCATGCGCGTCATCAGCTCGAGCGACATTTCCCGCGCACTGGCCGATAGCGCTGGTGGAATTCCGGTGGCGTGCAGATGGCGGGCGCTGAGCAAAGTGTCGCTGATCGACTGTACGGACAGATGACTGGCCGCCGAGCCACGGCGGAAATACTCGACCTGCGGATCGCTGCCGTCGTCGTTACGCGACTTGAACTGGAAACCGGTCGGGTGCTGGTGATCGACCGCGACGTGACTGCAATCCAGACCTTCCTTGATCAAGGTCTCGACTACAAAACGTCCGAGGGAATCGGCGCCGACCCGGCTCAGCCACGCCACATTGAAACCCAGCCGCGACAGGCCGATCGCCACATTGCTGTCGGCGCCGGCAATGCGTTTGTGAAAATGCTCGACCGCAGCCAGATCTCCGGTCTGCTCGGCGACCAGCATCGCCATGGTTTCGCCGAACGACAGAATATCGATATCAGACATGGGCAGGCTCCAGGCGCGATTGGCCAAGGCGGGCGAGGGCGGCGACGTGTTCCGTGGTCAACGCCACCAGATCATCGCCCTGCAACGGGTATTCGGCGGCACGCATAACGCCTTGGGCCATGTGCCGCAGCAGTTGTTCCCACAAATGCAGGTCGCTGACGGCGGGCGGCACGGCGACCAGTTTGCCGTCGGCGCGGCGGGCCACGGCTTTGCAGTGCACGTAGCCGACGTGGCGTCCGAGCAGACGTGCGGCGTTGGCGGCGGACTGGTCTTGCCACTGCCAGTTGCCGATGTCGAAGGTCATCTTGATCGGCAAATCATGCTGCTCCACCGCCGCGAAAAAACGCTGGAACGGCTCGATGCGGCCGCCCTGCAAGGTCTGGTCGTTTTCCACCAGCAGCTGCACCGGGCTGGCGCCGAGCAGCTGTTTCAGCGCCTGCAAATCACAGTTGTCGGTGAAGTAACCGAGCGAGACTTTCAGCCATTTCGAGCCGAATGCCTCTGCGTGTTGCAGGGCGTTGATCAGCTCGGGATTGGGTCGCGCCTGACCGGCGAGCCACAGTTCGCTCGGCGACGAATAGATACTTTGCAGTCCCTGCGCCCGAGTGGCGGCTTGCAGTTGCTCGGGCACTTCGCGAGTCAGCAACTCTTCGCGCCATTCGATGCGATCAGCGCCGGCGGCAGCCAGCACATCGATGAAGAAGTCCTGCCCGCGTTGGCGCACAAGTTCGGCGCCGTAGCTGGACAGGCTGATGGAAACGGCAGGTTTATTCATTGTTATCTACCTCTGAAACCGGTTTCATTTTTGTTCAAAAAAATCTGATTGATCTTCGTCGGGCGTTCGGGCGCCATCGCGAGCAGGCTCACTCCTACATTTGGAATGCGCTCCCCCTGTAGGAGTGAGCCTGCTCGCGATGGCGCCATAACATTCACCGCAAAGATCCTCGGGTAGACCCGCGCTCAACCAGCACCGGCGCAAAATCCACTCTGCGCGCTACCTCGACATCCCCCCGCAAACGCTTGAGCAAACACTCAAACGCCCGCGCGCCAATCTCGGCTGTGGGCTGGGCGAGGGCGGTAATTCCGCTGCCGACCAACGGGTACCAATCCAGATCATCCAGGGCAATCAGCCCGACATCCTCGAACAATCGGCAACCGATTTCGCGCAAGGCCAGGGTACAGGCCAGCGCTGCCACACCGTTGGCGCAGAACAGTGCTTTCGGCCCGGTCGCCGGTGTGTCCAAAAAGATTTGAAGATGAGTAGCGAGTGCGTCGCCGGTTTCCAGCACCGCCCCGGTCAACCCGGAGCGCTGGGCGATCTGCGTCCGAAAACTACTGACCCGCTCGATCCGCGAACTGGTGCCGTCATAAGGCTCAGTCACCAACAACACATCGCGATAGCCGCGCTGTTCCAGGTGCTTCAGCGCCATCTCAACAGCTTGCGGATTGTTCAGCCCGACCATGTCGCTGTCGAGGCCATCGACCTTGCGGTCCACCAGCACCAAGGGCATTTCCCGGTGCAACTCGTGGAGTTCGTCACGGTGATGGCCTAGGGTGTTCACGATCAGCCCCTCGATGTTGTACGAGCGCAACAGCGCCAGATGCTGGCGCTCCTGCTCGTCGTCGCGGTCGGTGTTGCACACCACCAGGCTGTAGCCGTGCGCACGGCAGGCGGTTTCCACCCCGTGCATCACGGCAATTGAATAAGGGTTGCGGATATCGGCCACCAGCATGCCGATCAGGCGCGTGCGCCCGCGTTTCAGGCCACGGGCCATCTGGTTCGGGCGGTAACCCAGCTCGCTGATCGCCTGCTCGATACGCAGGGCGATGGCATCGGAGAGCAGGGCGCGGTCGTCGCCGATGAAGCGCGAGACGCTGGCCTTGGATACGCCGGCGCGTTCGGCAACATCAAGCATGGTCACGCGGCTGCGCTGGGCGGCGGAGAAGTCGTTCACGGTCTGAAACCTATTATTGGATTTATTCGTTGCATGCGCCGCGATGGCGATGAAACCGGTTTCAGGAAACACCAGAAGCTGACACTCCGTCAAGTGAATGCGCGTGGTACTTCAACTTGGCGCCGACGGGCGGTGCTCAGCGTTATTGAAGTATCTGCGCAATGCTCAGCCAAACAGGCCGGCAGCAATATTGATCGAAAAGCCCAGAATCGCGGTGTTGAACACAAAACCGATCAATGATTGCGCCAGGACGATCTTGCGAATGTCGCGGGTAGCCACGCCGACATCGGCAGTCTGCACTGCTACGCCGATGGTGAAGGAGAAATACAGGAAGTCCCAATAATTGGGCGTGGTCAGACCTTCAGCGAAACGCAGGGCCGGTTCCTTGCCATCCCAGGTGTAAAACAGGCGCGCGTAGTGCACACAGAAGATCACCCCGATCACCAGCCAGGAACCTACGACGGTGACGGCGGTGAACGCGTAATGCAGAAGTTTGTGATGGGTATCCAGATCCTTGGTGCCGGCCAGTTCCAGGGTGATGGCGGCCAGGCTGGCCAATGCTGCGATACACACCACGAACAGCACCAGTCCGGCATTCTCGTCTTCGACGACGGCGATGCGTTTGACGTCCGGTGCCTTGGCCCGGGTGGCGAGCCAGAACATCAGGATCAGGTAAGTCCAGACGCCGGCGTTCCAGCCGATGAGGATTTTGCTGACGACGGAGTCGGCAGGGACCAGCAGGCCGGTGGCAAGGCCGACCAAAGCGGCGGCGGACAGGCGAGGGTGGGTGCGGGCGAGAAAGCGCATGGGGACTCGATGGGCCAGGATGTTTTTACACCTTAGCCCAGCGACGTCTCGGATGACCACTGACTTGACTGTTCGAATGACCTTGTGGGAGCGGGCTTGCTCGCGAAAGCGGTGTGTCAGCTACATGAATACTGACTGACACGAAGCCTTCGCGAGCAAGCCCGCTCCCACAGGGATCATTGGTGTTTGGTAAAGCGTTGTACGAGCTTCATGACCACCACGAAGAACAACGGCACGAAAATCACGGCCAATGTCGCCGTGATCATCCCGCCGATCACTCCGGTGCCGATAGCTTGCTGGCTTGCCGAACTGGCGCCAGTGGCGATGGCCAACGGCACCACGCCGAGGATGAACGCCAGCGAAGTCATGACGATCGGGCGCAGACGCAGGCGCGCGGCTTGCAACGTCGCGTCGATCAGGTCGTGACCTTCGTCGTACAGGCTCTTGGCGAACTCGATGATCAGGATCGCGTTCTTCGCCGAAAGACCGATGATGGTAATCAGCCCGACCTTGAAGAACACATCGTTGGGCATGCCGCGCAAGGTCACCGCCAGCACTGCGCCGAGCACACCCAGCGGCACCACCAGCAGCACCGAAGTCGGAATCGACCAGCTCTCGTACAGCGCCGCCAGGCACAGGAACACGATCAGCAACGACAGACCGAGCAGGATCGGCGCTTGACTGCCGGACAAACGTTCCTGCAACGACAGCCCGGTCCATTCCTGACCCAGACCTTTCGGCCCTTGGGCGACCAGCCGTTCGATCTCCGCCATGGCCTCGCCGGTGCTGTGCCCGGGCGATGGCTCGCCGGAAATCGCAATCGCCGGGTAGCCGTTATAGCGGGTCAATTGCGCCGGGCCTTGGGTCCATTTCGCCTGGACGAACGCCGACAGCGGCACCATGTGCCCGGCGTTGTTGCGCACGTGCATTTTCAGCAGATCATCAACCTGACTGCGCTGATCGCCTTCGGCCTGGACCACCACCCGCTGCATGCGCCCCTGATTGGGGAAGTCGTTGATGTAGGAAGAACCCACGGCAGTGGACAACACGCTGCCGATGTCAGCAAACGACACGCCCAGCGCATTGGCCTGCTTGCGGTCTACCTCCAGTTGCACCTGCGGCGCTTCGGCCAGCGCGCTTTCGCGCACGTTCATCAGTACCGGGCTTTTCTCGGCGGCGGCGAGCAATTCGGTGCGCGCCTGCATCAATGTCGCGTGACCGAGACCGCCGCGATCCTGCAGACGGAATTCGAAGCCGCTGGAAGTACCGAGACCGTCAACCGGTGGCGGCAACACAGCGAACGCGATGGCATCCTTGATCTGGCTCAGGGCGATGTTGGCGCGATCGGCAATCGAGGTGGCGGAATCATCATGGCCGCGTTCAGACCAGTCCTTGAGAGTGGTAAACGCCAGCGCCGCATTCTGCCCGCTGCCGGAGAAGCTGAAGCCGAGAATCACCGTGCTGTCGCCAACCCCCAGTTCACTGGCGTTGTGCGCTTCGATCTGCTCGACCACCTGCACCGTACGGTTTTTGCTCGCACCCGGCGGCAACTGAATGTCGGTGATGGTGTAACCCTGATCCTCAACCGGCAGGAACGAGGAGGGCAGACGCGCAAAGCACAACCCCATGCCGATCAGCAGCACGCCGTAGATCAGCAGATAACGCCCGCTGCGCTTCAGCGCGTAGCCGACCCAGCCTTGATAGCGATCGGTCAGTTGCTCGAAGCGGCGGTTGAACCAGCCGAAGAATCCGCTTTTCTCGTGGTGCTCGCCCTTGGCAATTGGCTTGAGCAGCGTGGCGCACAGTGCAGGCGTCAGCGTCAGGGCCAGAAACGCCGAGAACAGAATCGAGGTCGCCATCGACAGCGAGAACTGTCGGTAAATCACCCCCACCGAACCCTGCATGAATGCCATCGGGATGAACACCGCCACCAGCACCAGGGTAATGCCGATGATCGCCCCGGTAATCTGCTTCATCGCCTTGCGCGTCGCTTCTTTCGGCGACAGGCCTTCAGTGGCCATGATGCGCTCGACGTTTTCCACCACGACAATAGCATCGTCCACCAGAATGCCGATCGCCAGGACCATGCCGAACATGGTCAGTACGTTGATCGAGAAACCCAGCGCGAGCATGGTGGCGAAGGTGCCCATCAACGCCACCGGCACCACCAGCGTCGGGATCAGTGTGTAGCGGATGTTCTGCAGGAACAGGAACATCACCGCAAACACCAGCAGCATCGCTTCACCGAGGGTGTAGACAACCTTGGTGATCGAGACTTTGACGAACGGTGAGGTGTCGTACGGAATTTTGTATTCGACGCCGGCCGGGAAGTAGCGCGACAGCTCGTCCATCTTCGCCCGGATCAATGTGGCGGTCGCCAGCGCATTGGCCCCAGGCGCCAACTGCACGCCGACGGCGGTGGACGGCTTGCCGTTCAGGCGCGTGCCGAACTGGTATTCCTGACTGCCGACTTCGACCCGTGCCACATCGCCGATGCGCACGGTGGAGCCGTCCGGATTGGCCTTGAGCACGATGTCGGCGAACTCTTCCGGCGTCGACAACTGCCCCTTGACCAGAATGGTCGCGGTGATTTCCTGCGAGGATGGGTTGGGCAAGTCGCCAATACTGCCCGCCGAAACCTGGGCGTTTTGCGCGACGATGGCGGCGTTGACGTCAGCCGGGGTCAGGTTGAAACCGATCAGCTTCTGCGGATCGATCCAGATCCGCATCGCCCGTTCGGCGCCATACAGCTGCGCCTTGCCGACGCCGTCGATGCGCTTGATTTCGTTCATCACGTTACGCGCCAGATAATCACTGAGCGCTACGTCATCAAGCTTGCCGTCGCTGGAGGTCAGGGTGATCAGCAACAGGAAACCGGCAGAGACTTTCTCCACCTGCAGGCCTTGCTGATTGACTGCCTGCGGCAGGCGCGACTCGACCACTTTGAGGCGGTTCTGCACATCGACCTGCGCCAGTTCCGGGTTAGTGCCCGGCTGGAACGTCGCTTTGATCGTCGCGCTGCCGAGGCTGCTCTGCGATTCGAAGTACAGCAGGTGATCGGCGCCGTTGAGTTCTTCTTCGATCAGGCTGACCACGCTTTCATCGACGGTCTGCGCCGAGGCGCCAGGGTACACCGCGTAGATTTCGATCTGTGGCGGCGCGACATCGGGGTACTGCGCCACCGGCAATTGCGGAATGGCCAGCGCACCGGCCAACAGGATGAACAGGGCGACAACCCAGGCGAACACCGGGCGATCGATAAAGAACTGCGGCATATGAAAGCGTCCTGCTTACTGACCAGAGGTCTGGGCAAGTGGAAGAGGGGTGTCGTCGATCTGCACTTTTTCGCCTGGACGGGCGTGTTGCAGGCCTTCGATGACAATGCGGTCGCCGGGCTTGAGGCCGCCGGTGACGATCCAGCGGTCGTTCTGCACCGCGCCCAGTTGCACCGGCTGCTGGGCGACGCGCATCTGCTCGTCGACGGTCAGCACCTGGGCGATACCCGCGCTGTCACGCTGCACCGCACGTTGCGGCACGGTGATGCCGTTCTGTACGGTGGCTTGTTGCAGACGTACACGGATGAAGCTGCCCGGCAGCAGGTCGAGATCGGGATTGGGGAACTCGCTGCGCAGAATGATCTGGCCGGTGCCCGGATCGACGCTGATGTCGCTGAACAGCAATTTGCCCGGCAACGGATAGAGGCTGCCGTCATCCTGAATCAGCGTGGCCTTGACCTGATCCTGACCGACTGCCTGCAACTGCCCGGAACGGAACGCGCGACGCAGTTCGTTGAGTTCACGGGTCGACTGAGTAAGGTCGGCGTAGATCGGGTTGAGCTGCTGAATCAGCGCCAGCGGCGTGGTTTCGTTCTGCCCGACCAGCGCACCTTCAGTGACCAATGCACGGCCGACCCGCCCGGAAATCGGCGCGGTGACGGTGGCGTAGCCGAGGTTCAGCTTCGCCCGTTCCACTGCAGCTTTATTGGCCGCCACATCGGCGGCGGTTTGCCGGGCATTGGCGCGGGCGTTGTCGTAATCCTGAGCGCTGATGGCCTTGTCGTCGATCAACTGCGCGTAGCGTTGCTCCTGCAACTTCGCTTGGAAGGCATTGGCCTCGGCCTTGCGCAGCGCGGCTTCGGCGCTATCGAGATCAGCCTTGAACGGTGCCGGGTCGATGCGAAACAGCACGTCACCCTTTTTCACGTCGCTGCCTTCACGGAAGGTCCGTTGCAACACCACCCCGGCCACTCGGGCACGCACTTCAGCGATGCGCGGGGCGGCGATACGCCCGCTCAGTTCGCTGCTGATCGACAGGGGGCGGGCCTCGATGGTCTCGATGCGCACGGTAGCTGGCGGCGCTTCTTCTTCGGCCTTCGAGGACGAATCACAGGCGCTCAGCAACAGCGCAGCGGCGATCAGGCCGAGCCCGGCCAGAAGATTTTTTGACATGTACCACCCCCAATATTGAAGCCCGCATCCTAAGGCCAGACGCCGAGGGTAGCGGTGAAGCTTTGTAGGCGCTGTGTGAAATTGTGTAAGGGTTTTACTCAGGGACGGGCGAGGGCGTATATCCTTTACGCCTTGAAATTTATTGCGACAGATAAACCGCCATCGCGAGCAGGCTCACTCCTACATTGGAACTGTGTCAGACACGAACCTTGTAGGAGTGAGCCTGCTCGCGATGAGGCCCAAACAGTCGCCACAGCACTTTCCTGGAACACCCCATGCCCAACATCCTCCTGGTCGAAGACGACACCGCCCTCGCCGAACTGATTTCCAGCTACCTGGAGCGCAACGGCTATTCCGTCAGCGTGATCGGCCGTGGTGATCACGTGCGTGAGCGGGCACGGATCAATCCGCCGGATCTGGTGATCCTCGACCTGATGCTGCCGGGCCTTGACGGCTTGCAAGTCTGCCGCCTGCTGCGCGCCGATTCGGCGACGCTGCCGATCCTGATGCTGACCGCCCGCGACGACAGTCACGATCAGGTGCTGGGCCTGGAAATGGGCGCCGACGATTACGTCACCAAACCCTGCGAGCCACGGGTTCTGCTGGCCCGGGTGCGTACTTTGCTGCGGCGCAGCAGCCTCGGTGAACCGATGACGGTCAATGACCGCATCGTCATGGGCAATCTGTGCATCGACTTGTCCGAGCGCACCGTGACCTGGCGCGAGCAACCGGTGGAACTGTCCAGCGGCGAATACAATTTGCTGGTGGTGCTGGCCCGGCATGCCGGGGAAGTGCTGAGCCGCGACCAGATCCTGCAACGCCTGCGCGGCATCGAGTTCAACGGCACCGACCGTTCGGTAGACGTGGCGATTTCCAAGCTGCGGCGCAAGTTCGACGACCACGCCGGCGAGGCGCGCAAGATCAAGACGGTATGGGGCAAGGGCTACCTGTTCAGCCGCTCCGAGTGGGAATGCTGAGCTGATGTTCAGAATCCTGTTTCGCCTGTATCTGGTGACGATCGTCTCCTACAGCGCGGCGATCTATCTGGTGCCGGATCTGGTGATCATGGCGTTCCGCGAGCGCTTCATCACCTACAACCTCGACTACTCGCGCGGCTTGCAATCGCTGATCACCCGGCAGTTCCACGCGGTGCCGCAGGATCAGTGGCCGGCACTGGCGCAATCGATGGACAAGGACTTCCAGCCGCTGCACATCGCACTGGCGCGCATCGACGACGCCGGGTTCACCGCCCCCGAGCAAGTGCGCTTGCGCGCCGGGGAAAACGTGGTGCGTATCGGCGATTGGGGATGGCGCACCTTGGCGGTCACGCCGCTGAACGATGACGTCGCCGTGCAAATGGTGGTACCGCCGGATCCGCTGGACGTCAATCTGTTGTACTGGAGCATCAACGTGCTGATCGGTGCGAGCATGCTCGCCTGCCTGCTGCTGTGGATTCGCCCGCACTGGCGCGATCTGGAGCGCCTCAAGGGCGCCGCCGAACGCTTCGGCAAGGGCCACCTGAACGAGCGCACGCAGATCCCCGCCAGTTCCAACATCGGCAGCCTGGCCAACGTGTTCGACACCATGGCCGGCGACATCGAAAATCTGCTCAACCAGCAGCGCGACCTGCTGAATGCGGTGTCCCACGAATTGCGCACGCCGCTGACCCGTCTGGACTTCGGTCTGGCCCTGGCGCTGTCCGATGATTTGCCGGCGACCAGTCGCGAACGCCTGCAAGGACTGGTCGCACACATTCGCGAACTGGATGAGTTGGTGCTGGAATTGCTGTCTTACAGCCGCCTGCAGAACCCGGCGCAGTTGCCGGAACAGGTCGAAGTTTCGCTGGATGAGTTCATCGACAGCATTCTGGGCAGTGTCGATGAAGAACTGGACTCGCCGGACATCGTCATCGATGTGCTGCTGCACGGTCAGCTCGAACGTTTCACGCTGGATCCGCGCCTGACCGCCCGAGCGATCCAGAACCTGCTGCGCAATGCCATGCGCTATTGCGAAAAACGCATTCAGATTGGCGTGCAGGTCAGCCCCGATGGTTGCGAGATCTGGGTCGACGACGATGGCATTGGCATCCCGGATGATGAGCGTGAGCGGATTTTCGAACCGTTTTATCGACTTGATCGCAGTCGTGATCGGGCTACCGGCGGCTTTGGTCTGGGCCTGGCCATCAGCCGTCGGGCGCTGGAGGCGCAGGGCGGGACCTTGACGGTTGAAAGTTCGCCGCTGGGTGGGGCGCGGTTCAGGTTGTGGTTGCCTGACATGACTTGACCCGAAACCTGTGGGAGCGGGCTTGCTCACGAAGGCGGAGTGTCAGTCGACATAAATTAATCTGACACACCGCTTTCGCGAGCAAGCCCGCTCCCACAGGGGTTTTGTGTTGCTCAGAGGAGTTGGTTTGATTGAATCAAGCCAACCCCGGCCGTCTGCATCCGCTCCATCGCCGCTGCCAGTGACCCATCCCTGTCAATGGCACGACAGGCATCCAGCACCACGAACGCGTTGAACCCCGCCGCCCGCGCATCCAACGCAGAAAACATCACGCAGAAATCCAGCGCCAGACCGACCATGTACACCGTGTCGATACCGCGTTCTTTCAGGTATCCGGCCAGACCGGTGGTGGTGCACCGGTCCGCCTCGAGAAACGCCGAATAGCTGTCGATGTCCGGATTACAGCCCTTGCGGATGATCAGTTGCGCGTGCGGCAGGTTCAGCTCGGGGTGAAACTCGGCACCGGATGTGCCTTGCACACAATGCTCCGGCCAGAGTACCTGCTCGCCGTAGGGCAACTGAATTACCTCGTAAGGCTGGTGTCCGGGGTGGCTTGAGGCAAAGGACGCGTGGCCGCTCGGGTGCCAGTCCTGGGCAATCACCACCTGTTTGAACAGGCCACCGAGGCGATTGATCAGCGGCACGATCTGATCGCCTTCGGGCACGGCCAACTGGCCGCCGGGGATGAAGTCGTTCTGCACGTCAATGACCAGCAGGGCGGTGCGGGGTGAAATCTGCATCGGGGCTTCCTCCTTGGATAATCACCCGCTCAGCATAGTGGAGCGGCACTCACGCGCCCAGCTTGTCGACCAGGTGTTTTGCCAGGTCTTCCAGCGCCGGCGCCGGGTTGTGCCCGATCAACATCCACGCATGCTCACCTTCGGTCCAGTACACCACGTTCATTTCGTGGCGCCGTTCGTGCGCCAAAGGCTGGCTGCCACTGTTGGAGCGAGTCACGCACAAGGCCAGCGGCCCGTGTTTCGCATCGAGATAGGTCAGTTGCGCAATCGGCACACCGTCGTACTCGAGCATTTGTGCACGTTTGAGTTCGGCGCCCGGCAACCTCACCAGTGCCGGCGACAGACTCAGCCCCAATCGTGCATCCACCGCACGCAGTTGCGATCGCTGGCTGGCTTCGTCACTGGGCAGGTGATCGAGGGTTTGCGGCACATACAGTGCCATGTAGTCACCCACCAGGGCGCGCCAGTTATGCGTTTGCTGCGTTTGCCAGGCGAGAAACAGGCGATCGGCCAACACGCCGCCCGCCAGCAGACTCGCGGCGGCCGCACCGATGAACCAGCGTCGACTCAGGCCAGGCCGCTGGGGGGCGGGGATGGCATCAAGGCGCGCCTGCAAACGTTCCAGCGGTGCCTGTTGCGCCAGTTCGTCATAGGCTTCCTTGTACGGCAGGCTGCTGCGTTCGAACCATTGCACGCGAAGGCTGAGCAACGGGTCGTCGGCAATCGCGCCGTCGAGCTGGGCGCGATACGCGGGGTCCAGCTCGTCGTCGAGGTAGGCTACCAGTTGTTCGTCGGAGGGCTTGTTCATGGGTGGTCACCTCCGGTGGTTTTCGGCACGGCTTGCAGCGGCGGGTATTCAGCCAGTTTCAGGCGCGCGGTGGCCAGACGGCTCATCACCGTGCCGATCGGCACCTGCAGGATCTCGGCGACTTCGCGGTAGGACAGACCTTCGACATAAGCCAGATACACGGTTTCGCGCTGGGTTTCCGGCAACGCATCGACCCGGCGAATCACTTGCGCCGCCATCACATGAGTCTGCGCGGCGTATTCGCCATCGAAGGCCAATTGCGCGTCGGCATCGACCTGACCGGCGCCCTGACGCACCCGGCGGGCGCGCACTTCGTTGAGCCAGATCGAATGCAGGATGCTCAGCAACCAGCGATCCATGCGCGTGCCGGCCACATATTGGCCGGCACGTTCCAGCGCCCGCACACACGTGGCCTGCACCAGATCCTCGGCCACGTGATGATTGCGCGACAGCAGCAGGCCGTAGCGCCACAGCCGCGCCAGATGCTGTCCGAGTTCCGCTCTGAATGCCTGATCGCTGACGATGATGGCGTTCCTTTATCTATGTCAGGTTTTCGATGAATCGTTGATGGCTTCAGCCAGGTCCTGGTATTCCTCGCAGGCGGTGCCGCAAATCGATTTGATCTGCTGCAATTGCTCCTGCGCCAGGTCGACGCGGCCTTTGATCACATAGGCTTCGCCGAGGTATTCACGCACTTGCGCGTACTGCGGATCGAGTTTCACCGATTGCAGGTAATAGCCGATGCCTTCATCGGTACGCCCCAGTTTTCGCGTGGCGTAACCGCGATAGTTGAGGGCTTTGGCGGTGTTCGGTTGTTGCAGGGTGTCGAGCAGGGCCAGGGCCTCTTCGTAGCGACCGTCCTTGGCCAATCGGTAGGCATAGTCGGTGCGATCGGCATCCCGTACGGCGCTGCTGGTCTGCAGCACACATTTCTGTGATTTGCTGTCCCAGACCTGGCCTTTGGGGCAGTTGGGCTTCTGCACGGGCGCGCTTTCATCACCGTTGGCAAACGCCATCGATGCGGACAACACGGTGACCAGCAGCAACGGGGCGGCGAACATAACGGAACGGATAGTCATGGGCAAGGCTCCACAGAGGGTTATGTTTCACTTTGAACACCACAGCCCGGCATTTTATTCATTGCTTTGTCAGGCTCTGTTCAAGGTACGCGCAAATCGCGGCGTTATGCTCGGCTACGCCTGCCGTCCATCCAGCGCTTTGCCATGCCCCGGCGCTGACACACGAGGAACTGCCATGAAAGATCAGGTCCATCACTCCGCTGCTGCCGGCTACAAGACTGCCGCTGACACCTACATCAAGGGCCGCCCGGACTACCCGCCGCAGGTCAGTCAGTGGCTGACCCAGACGTTGGGTCTGGACAGTCACAAGACTGTCATCGATCTGGGTGCCGGTACCGGCAAGTTCACCGGCCGGCTGGTGGCGACCGATGCACAGGTGATCGCTGTGGAACCGGTGGCGCAGATGCTGGAAAAACTTGCCGCGGCCTGGCCGCAGGTGTTGGCGGTGAGCGGTACCGCGACCGATCTGCCACTGCCTGACGCGTCGGTGGATGCAGTGGTCTGCGCGCAGGCGTTCCATTGGTTCGCCACGCCGGAAGCCCTGACGGAAATCGCCCGCGTGCTTAAACCCGGCGGCAGACTCGGGCTGATCTGGAACCTGCGCGATACGCAGGTCAGCTGGGTGCCGAAACTCGACGCTATCGTCAACGCGCTGGAGCGGGACACGCCGCGTTACTACACCGGCCAATGGCGTCAGGCGTTTCCGCATCCGGCGTTCGGGCCGCTGCAGTTGCAGCAGTTTCATCACGGGCACACCGGGTCGCCCGAGGACGTGATTTTCAATCGGGTGCGCTCCACCAGTTTCATTGCGGCCTTGCCGCAGGCGCAGCGCGACAAGGTTGATGAGCAGATTCGCGCGTTGATTGCCTCGGAGCCGGCGTTGCGTGGGCGGCATGTGCTGACGGTGCCTTATGAGACGGCGGCTTATGTGGCGGTGAAGGTCTGTTAGATCGGCGGTGAGCCTATCGCGGGCAAGCCACGCTCCCACAGGTCTTGGGTGGATCACAAAGTCTGTGATCAAACCTGACCCTGTGGGAGCGGGCTTGCTCGCGAAGAGGCCAGCCCTGTCACCCCATTTCTCGAAGCAGTCCCGCATTTGGCCGAACCGCCATCGTGATGCCTTGTTATAGTTCGGGCCTCATTTTCAGCCCGGTAAAGGATCACTGCCATGACTCAATACACCGCCTTCAGCGTCGAACTGGCCGACAACATCGCGCATGTGCAGATCAATCGCCCGGAAAAGATCAACTCGATGAACGCCGCGTTCTGGAGCGAGATCGTCGAGATTTTCCAGTGGATCGATGACACCGATGAAGTGCGGGTGGTGGTGCTGAGTGGCAACGGCAAACACTTTTCCTCGGGTATCGACCTGATGATGCTCGCCGGCGTCGCCAATGAACTGGGCAAGGACGTCGGCCGTAACGCGCGCCTGCTGCGGCGCAAGATTCTCACCCTGCAAGCCTCGTTCAATGCTGTCGACAACTGCCGCAAACCGGTACTGGCGGCGATTCAGGGCTACTGCCTCGGCGGTGCGATCGACCTGATCGCCGCCTGCGACATGCGCTACGCCGCCGAAGACGCGCAGTTCTCGATCAAGGAAATCGATATCGGCATGGCCGCCGATGTTGGCACTTTGCAACGGTTGCCACGGATCATCGGGGACGGCATGCTGCGTGAACTGGCTTACACCGGGCGCACTTTCGGCGCAGATGAAGCGCGCAGCATCGGTCTGGTCAATCGTGTTTACGCTGACAAGGATCTGCTGCTCGAAGGCGTGATGGACATTGCTCGCGAGATCGCCAGCAAATCGCCAATCGCGGTCACCGGCACCAAGGAAATGATCAGCTACATGCGCGACCATCGCATCGACGACGGCCTCGAATACGTTGCCACCTGGAACGCCGCCATGTTGCAATCCACCGACTTGCGCGTGGCCATGGCCGCCCATATGAGTAAACAGAAACCCGAATTTCTGGATTGAGAAACCATGACAGCTCGCTGGACCACTGCAGTACTGGACACCGATCAACCCGGCGGCTGGGCCGTGGCGCGCAGCCCCGAAGGCTTTCTGTTCGATGACAACGGCGCGCTGTTCCCGCGGGAATGGCTCAAGCGTCAGGAGTTGTCGATTCTCACCGAACACGGCATCGGCCATCTCGATGGCGAGCCGGTGTATCTGCTGGAATTGCACAGCTCCAGCGACGTGCCGGGCTGCAACTGGAAAGGCCTGCGGGCGTTCATGCTCGAAGGCGATCACACCGTCTATAAGGTGCTGGGCTATGCCGCGCAGATCGGCACCTGGGCGCGTGAACATCGCTTCTGCGGCAACTGTGGGCAGGCGATGACGCAGGTGCCGCGCGAGCGAGCGATGTATTGCCAGCCGTGCGACCTGCGCAGTTATCCGCGAATTTCGCCGAGCATGATCGTGCTGATCACCCGCGGAGACGAGATTTTGTTGGCACGCTCACCGCGTTTCGTCACCGGGGTCTACAGCACGCTGGCCGGGTTCGCCGAGCCGGGCGAGTCGGCGGAGGATTGCCTGATTCGCGAAGTACGCGAGGAAGTCAGCATCGAAGTGAAGAACATCCAGTACATGGGCAGCCAGTGCTGGCCGTTCCCGCATTCGATGATGCTCGGCTTCCATGCCGAATACGCCGGGGGCGAGATCGTCTGCCAGGAAGACGAGATCGAAGACGCCCAATGGTTCAACGTGCACGATCTGCCGCCGTTGCCGGCGTCAAAATCGATTGCCCGTTATCTGATCGACGTCTACGTGGCCCGCCGCTTAGGCCACGCTGAACCAGTGTTGCCAGGCTAGGCGCACGGTCAAACCCAATACCACGGTGATGAACACCGGACGAATGAACTTGGCGCCGCCGCTGATCGCGGTGCGCGCCCCGAAGAACGCGCCGACCATCACCGACAGGCCCATGCTCAGGCCGATGATCCAGTCCACTTGCCCGGAAAACACGAACACCGACAGCGCCGCGATGTTGCTGACGAAGTTCATGCTGCGCGCCACACCGCTGGCCTTGACCAGGTCGATCGGGTAGAGCAGCAGGCTGCTGACCGTCCAGAACGCACCCGTGCCAGGGCCGGCCACGCCGTCGTAGAAACCGAGGCTGAAGCCTTGGGTCGATTGCCATTTCTTCTTGATCGGCGCGTCGCTGTCCAGCGGCGCTTTTGGCGTGCCGCCGAACAACAGATACAGGCCACAGGCGAAGACGATCACCGGCAGCATCTTGTTCAGCCATTCCGCCGGCAGGTAGTGCGCGACGATGGCACCGGTGAGCGCGCCGACCAGGGTGCCGACGATCGCGTGCATCCACTGCCGAGGGTGGAACAGTTTGCGTCGGTAGAAGGTGAAACTGGCGGTGGCCGAGCCGAACGTCGAACTGAGTTTGTTGGTGCCCAGCACCAGGTGCGGCGGCAGGCCGGCAGTGAGCAGCGCCGGGGTGGTCAACAGACCGCCGCCGCCAGCAATGGCGTCGATGAAACCGGCAATGAAAGCGACAAGGGCCAGAACGGCCAGGGTGGTGAGGTCAACGCTGAGTTCGAAAGGCATGGAATCGGCTTATTCGGCAGGGCGCAGAGGGGCTGCGGGAGGTCGGTCATGTTACCTGTATCCGGCTTTTGCGGCGACCCGTCGGACGCCTTCGCGAGCAAGCCCGCTCCCACATTCTGGAATGCATTCAACCTGTGGGAGCGGGCTTGCTCGCGAAGAGGTCGGCTCAGGCACCGCCTATTCAACTGTTGCCCACCCAACACCTCGACAACAAATCACCCTCCAACAATGCAACTCCATCAGCCTCAAGCCCAATAAAACCGGCCCTCTGGACGCTGGCACGCTTGCTGCTCTGTCCCATTGACCTTCCCAATGTCCCGAGGACACGCCAATGAGCAAGCAAGCCGTGAAATTCGCCTACTGGGTGCCGAACGTCAGTGGCGGCCTGGTGGTCAGCAAGATCGAGCAGCGCACCGACTGGGGCATCGACTACAACCGCAAACTCGCGCAACTCGCCGAAGCGGCGGGGTTCGAGTACGCCCTGACGCAGATCCGCTTTACCGCCGGTTACGGTGCCGAGTTCCAGCATGAGTCGGTGGCGTTCAGTCATGCGCTACTGGCGGCTACCACCAAGCTGAAGGTGATCGCGGCGATTCTGCCGGGGCCTTGGCAACCGGCGCTGGCAGCCAAGCAGTTGGCGACCATCGATCAACTCACCAACGGCCGGATTGCGGTCAATATCGTCAGCGGTTGGTTCAAGGGCGAATTCCAGGCCATCGGCGAACATTGGCTGGAACACGACGAGCGCTACCGGCGTTCCGAGGAATTCATCCGCTCGCTGCGCGGGATCTGGAGCCAGGATAACTTCAGCTTTCGCGGCGACTTCTACCGCTTCGACAATTACAGCCTCAAACCGAAACCGCTGGGCCGCCCGGAGATCTTTCAGGGCGGTAGTTCCCGTGCGGCTAGGGACATGGCGGCGCGGGTCTCGGACTGGTATTTCACCAACGGCAACAGCGTCGAAGGGATCAAGGCGCAGGTCGATGACATCCGGGCCAAAGCGGCAGCCAACAATCACTCGGTGAAGATCGGCGTCAACGCCTTCGTGATTGCTCGCGACACTGAAGAAGAAGCGCGTGCGGTACTGGCGCAGATCATCGACCAGGCTGACCCGGACGCGGTCAACGCTTTCGGTGACGCCGCGAAGCAGGCGGGCAGGGCGTCGCCGGAGGGTGAGGGTAACTGGGCGAAATCGACGTTCGAGGATCTGGTGCAATACAACGATGGCTTCAAGACCAACCTGATCGGCACGCCACAGCAGATTGCCGAGCGGATTGTGGCGTTGAAAGCGGTGGGGGTGGATCTGGTGTTGGCGGGGTTTCTGCACTTTCAGGAGGAGGTGGAGTATTTCGGCAAACGTGTGTTGCCGTTGGTGCGAGAGCTGGAGGTTGAAAAGACTGCCGCAGTAGCCTGAACACCAACAAATCTCCTGTAGGAGTGAGCCTGCTCGCGATTGCGTATGAACATTCAATATTCAGGTTGACTGACACACCGCTATCGCGAGCAGGCTCACTCCTACAATTGGAACTATGTGAGCTTACAGACCGAGATCGGAGAGCCCCGGATGATCATCCGGGCGCCGCCCCAGCGGCCAATGGAACTTGCGCTCGCTTTCCTTGATCGGCATGTCGTTGATGCAGGCATAGCGCTGGAACATCAGGCCGTGCTCATCGAACTCCCAGTTTTCATTGCCGTAGGAACGAAACCAGTTGCCCGAATCGTCGCGCCATTCATAGGCGTAACGCACGGCAATCCGCGTGTCGGAGTAGGCCCAGAGTTCCTTGATCAAACGGTAATCGAGTTCCTTGGCCCATTTACGGGTCAGGAACGCCTTGGCTTCTTCGCGGTTGTTGGCGAACTCGGCGCGGTTGCGCCATTTTGTGTCGAGGGTGTAGGCCAACGACACCTTCTCGGGATCGCGGGAGTTCCAGCCATCTTCGGCCAGACGTACTTTTTCGATAGCCGATTCACGGTTGAACGGCGGTAAAGGCGGACGCACTTGGGCAGCAGTCGACATTTTCAGTCTCCCGATCTAATTAACGATTAAACAACGGTTGAGGCTTATTTAAGGCGTTACAGGTCCAATAACTTACGCGCCATGCATTGCGCATTATCAGCGGCACTGTGATCACCCATCACAAGCGCTACGGTAATGGCGCCGTCAATCAGGATCAGCAATTGTCTGGCCAGACGTTGCGGATCTTCGACGCCATGTTCGGCACACAGCTCGCACAGGTAGTCGAGCAGCTTCTGTTTGTGGTCTTTGGCGACCTGGCGCACCGGGTCTTCGGGGTCACCGGTCTCGCCACTGGTATTGATGAAGGCACAGCCACGGAAACCTTCCGAAGCGAACCAGCTTTTGAGCACGGTAAACAGGTTGAGCAGGCGGTCGGCCGGGGTTTCGGCCTGATCGACAGCACTTCTGTACCAATGCATCCAGCGCACGTCGCGGCGTTGCAGGGCAGCGACGGTCAGCTCCTCCTTGTTGGCGAAGTAGCGGTAGATGCTTTTTCTGGAGACGCCGGCGGTTTTCACCAGAAGATCCATGCCGGTGGCCGCGATGCCACTTTTGTAGATCAACTTTTCGGTGACATCCAGAATGATGTCGCGGGTCGAGGTGTCAGTGATTTCGTTCATGTGGCGAACAGTAGAACGATCGTTCTCCTTGGTCAAGCAGTTATTTTTGTGTCTGCGATACCGCTTTCGCGAGCAAGCCCGCTCCCACATTTGAAATGCGATCCACTGTGGGAGCGAGCCTGCTCGCGAAGGGGGCATTACAGACAGTAACAAGACCCGAACCGGTTGATGGTGTAAGCTCTCGGGTTCTTCGGATTCGACCCATTGCGAGCCCTATGCCGTTGCTTTTCAAACGCTCTTTGCTGCCCAAACTGCGCAGCTTTCCGCTGACTGCCGAGGCCGTGACCATTCTGTCCGGCGCCGCCGAGTTCCGTCGTTGCCTGCTGGAGAAAATCGCCGAGGCGACCCGGCGCATCTACATCGTTGCGCTGTATCTGCAGCACGACGAGGCCGGTCAGGAAATCCTCGATGCCTTGCACGCCGCCAAGCTCAAGCGCCCGGAGCTGGAGATCGTCGTGGTGGTTGACTGGCTGCGCGCCCAGCGCGGGTTGATCGGTGCCGGCAAACAGCCGGGCAACTCGGCGTGGTACCAGGAAATGACCCGCACCCATCAGAGTGAAGTGCCGGTCTACGGCGTGCCGGTGCAGACCCGCGAACTGTTCGGCGTCCTGCATCTGAAAGGCTTCGTGATCGACGATTGCGTGGTTTACAGCGGTGCAAGCCTGAACAACGTCTACCTGCACAAGTTCGACAAGTACCGTTTCGACCGCTACCACGTGCTGCACAGCCGCGAACTGGCGGATTCAATGCATCACCTGGTCAAGCACGGCCTGATCGAATCCAAGGCTGTGCATCGCCTCGACCTGCCCAACCTGCCGACCACCCGCAGCCTGCGCAACGACATCGGCGACCTGCGCAGCCGTCTCAAATATGCGGCGTACGACACCAGCGCCGGCAGCACCGCGCATACCGGCCTGTCGGTAAGTCCGTTGCTGGGCGTGGGCAAGAACAACCCGTTGAACCGGGTGATTGTCGAGCTGATCGCCAGCGCGCAACAGCAGCTGACCATCTGCACGCCGTACTTCAACCTGCCGCTGCCGATCATCCGCGAGGTCAACCGTGCGCTGGCCCGTGGGGTGAAGATCGACATCGTGGTCGGCGACAAAACCGCCAACGATTTCTACATTCCGCCGAGCGAGCCGTTCAAGGTGATTGCGGCGCTGCCGTATCTGTACGAAATCAGCCTGCGGCGTTTTGCCAAGCGGCATCAGCGCAACATCGACAGCGGCCAGTTGAACCTGCATCTGTGGCGTGACGGCGACAACAGCTATCACCTCAAGGGCATGTGGGTCGACCAGCGCTATACGCTGCTGACCGGCAACAACCTCAATCCACGGGCGTTTCGTCTGGACCTGGAAAACGCGCTGTTGATCGATGATCCGCAAGGCGAGTGGCTTGAGCCACGGGCGAAGGAGCAGCAAGAGATCTTCCGCAACACCACGCGGATTGCCAGTTTCCAGAACCTGGAAACCTTGCCGGAGTACCCGGCGGGGGTGGCGAAGTTTTTGAAGCGTGTGAGTCGGGTGCGGATCGAGCGGTTGCTCTACCGGATTTTGTAAACCTTCAGATTATTCGGTTCGGTTAAAACCGCTATCGCGAGCAGGCTCACTCCTACAGGGGAATGCATTCCAACTGTAGGAGTGAGCCTGCTCGCGATGGGGCACTTAAGGCCTCTACATCAATCAGTTCAGACCGAGCTTGCCACGCAACGTGGACAGGTCTTCCGCCAAGGTATTGACCGGCCCGACCAGTGCTTTGCGGTCGTTATCCTTCACTTTGTCATAAGTCTCGAAACCACCGTCCTTGGTCTTGTACTTGGCAAGGATCTTGTCCACGGTTGCGAAGTTCTTGTCGACTTTGGCAACAAACGCCTTGTCCTGTTTTTCGATCTGCGGACGGAACAGGTCGACGATTTTCTTCGCGCCGTCGATGTTGCCCTGGAAGTCATACAGGTCGGTGTGGCTGTAACGGTCTTCTTCACCGGAGATCTTGGTCGCGGCAACCTCTTCCAGCAGAGCAGCCGCACCACCGACGACTTTCTCCGGCGGGAAGGTCAGGCCAGCGACGCGGGTTTGCAGGTCTTTCACATCGCTGTCGAGCTTGTCCGCCAGAGCGGTCAGGCCTTCAGTGGTTTTCTCCGAGAACAGCGAATATTCAATGCGGTGAAAACCGGTGAAGTCTTCAGCCTTCACGCCTTTTTCGTGGTCGTCGACGCGCGAGTCGATGGATGCATCAAGGTCACTGAACAGCTCGGCAATCGGCTCGATCGACTCGTAGTAGACGCGGGTCGGCGCGTAGAGCTTTTGCGCGGTGGCCAGATCGCCTTTCTTCACCGCATCGGTGAATTGTTTAGTGTGGCTGCCCAGTTCATCCAGTTGCTCGGTGACGTAGATCTTGTAGTCCGACACCGGGCCGACCAGATCCAGTGGCGCCGTCGCGGCGAACGCCGACAGCGGGGTGTTGAGCAAACCGAGGGTCAGCAGTAACGCGAGTGGCGACTTTTTCATGGAGCGGCTCCGAGGTTTTTTATGGTTAGGCAGCTGTTTTGGGTTGGGTGGCATTGAGCAGCGAACGACCGATGAAATCCTTGTCGCCGGTGACACCCGGAAGGGTGAAGAAATAACCGCCGCCGACCGGTTTGAGGTATTCCTCAAGCGGCTCGCCGTTGAGCCGGGTCTGCACGGTGATGAAGCCTTTTTCAAGGTCGGCCTGATAGCAGATGAACAGCAGGCCCATGTCGAGCTGGCCGTTCTTGTTCACGCCGTTGGAGTAGTTGAACGGCCGGCGCAGGATCAGGTTGGCCTGGCTCGCGGCGGTGCGCGGGTTGGCCAGGCGAATGTGTGCGTCGAGCTTGGTCAGTTTGCCTTCCGGGTCTTTGCTGTAATCCGGGACTTCGCTCTCGTGCTGCGAGCCCATCGGCGCGCCAGTGGTCTTGACCCTGCCGATGATGCTTTCCTGTTCCTGCAACGGCGTACGATCCCAGCGCTCGACAAAGTTGCGGATGATCCGCACCGCTTGATAGCTGCCGTGGGCCGCCCACGCCGGCTCATCGCTGCCCGGTTGCACCCAGACAATCTTGTCCATGGCCTTGGCATCGTTGGAATCGGGGTTGGCCGAGCCGTCGCGGAAACCGAGGAAGTTACGCGCCGATTGCGCCGGCACACCCGGTTTCGCCGGAGCTTGCGGCGGCACGCTGCCTTCCTGTTTCCAGCGCACCAGCAGCAGGTCCGGCAGGTTCTTGACGATGTCGCGCAGGGCGTGAATGTTGGTGTCGGCGGTGTTCGAGCAGAATTGCAGGCTCAGATCGCCGTGGCAGCAATCGGCCTCCAGCGCATCGTTGGGGAAGCCGACCATGCGTTGCAGGCGCTTCGGTTTGGCGGCGGCCAGGCCGAAACGCTCGTCGAACAGCGATTCGCCTACCGAGACGGTGATGGTCAGGTTGTCCGGAGTCACCACCGGGCCGAGGATGCCGGAATCCGGCGGCGGCAGTTTCGGGTCGATCTGCGCCACCGGGCCGCCCTTCATCAGGAACGCGATGCGCTCGTTGAGGGTACGGAACAGCCGCTCAAGGTCTTCGCGATCGCTAGCCAGTACGTCGAACGACACGAACATGCCGGCCGCCGGCCGCGGGGTGACGATCCCGGTCTGGTGCACCCCATGGAAATCGTGGCGGTCTTCGGTCTTGTCGCTGCTCGGCGCTTCGGTGACTTGCGCCGGCGCTGCAGCCATGGCCGGGCAGCTCAGGGCCGAACCGGCCAGGGCGACGCCGGCGACACCCATGCCCATCAGCAGGCGGCGACGTTGCAGATCGAGGTTTTGCAATTCTTTCATCGGTATTCGTCTTCTGCTTACAGGCCGGAAAGGCCGAGGGCGGGATCGATGCCATCCAGAGCGTCAGCCAGAGCCTGAGCCTTGTCGGCGATCTGTTTGCGTTGTTCGCCACTGACCGTGTCGTAAGTGGCGTAGCCGTCCTTGACCTTGAAGTTGTTCAGTACGCTGTCGAAATCACTCAGCGCCGCGTCGATTTTCGGCAGCAGATCCGGCGCCGACCTGGTCAGCATCGGCCGCAGCAGCTCGACCACTTTGTGTGCGGTTTCCAGGTTGCTGGCGAAGCCATTGAGGTCGCCGTGGCTGTAGCGTTCCTCTTCACCGCTGGCAGCACGCACGTCGGCCAGGGTGTTGAGATTGCGCACCACGATGCTTACCAGTTGCTCCGGCGGCAGCGATTGCGCCAGCAGTTGCTGTTTGAGGGTGGTGACGTCGGCCAGCAGGCGCTCGGCGACCGTGTTCAAGCCGTCGAGGCTGCGTTGCTGAAACAGCGCGTATTCGATCCGGTGGAAACCGACGAACGCCGGATCCTGTTCGCGTTTTTCGAAGTAATCGGCGCGGGCATTGATGCTGTTGTCCAGTTCGGCCAGACGTTGCGCGGCCGGGGCCAGACGCTGGTAAGCGCCACGGGCCGGCAGGTACAGCGCCTGTGCCTGGGCCAGGTCGCCGCTGGTAATCGCCTGATTCAGTGCGGTCACGGCTTTGATCAGCGCGCTGCCCTGAGTGGCCAGATACACGCGGAATTCCGACAGTGGCCCGACGAACGCGACCATCGACGGTTTGGCCTTGGCGGCCTCATCGGAGGCGGCAGTCGGCGTTACGTGCAGCACGCCACGCGGATTGCTCAGCAGACCGCACGTAATCGCGTAGTCGCCGGGTTGCAGATTGGCGTTGATCACCTGGCTCAGGCCGGGGGCGATGTTCTCGCGCTCTTCGATCACCAGCACGCCGTCGAGGATTTCCCATTCCACCGCCCGGTCGGAGCGGTTGACGATGCGGAAACTGGCGCGACCGGCGGGAACCGTCAGCTCGTTCGGATCGCAGCTGTGCGCGTTGATGTTCACCACCACTTCATCATGGTTATGCTGCCGCTTGGCCGCGGCCATTTTCGAGGCGTAGTAGAACAGGCCACCGGCGGCGATCATCACGACCACCGAACCGGCCACCGCCCAGCGCAAGGCGCGGGGAGGCGAGGCCTGAGGAGTATTAGGCTTTGACATGGAGGCCCTTATTGGCTGGAAACGGAAGACGATTTGCCGGCGGCGTCAGCGCTGGAGGCCGGCGCGGCGGGGTAGAAAAACATCACCAGCGCCAGCACCAGATAGATCAGGTACGCACCGAGAGTGCTGACGGTCGGCGCATCCTGATACCCGAACATGCCGGCCAGCACCGAACCCAGCGGGCCGTCCATCGGCAGTGTCGCGCTGAAGTCGAACAGCACGGTTTGCAGGTGATTCCACACGCCCGCTTCATGCAGGGCTTGCACCGAGTTGGCGAGGATCCCGGCGGCGACCACCAGAATGAACAACCCGGTCCACTTGAAGAACGCCGACAGGTTCAGGCGCATGCTGCCGCTGTAGATCAGGAAGCCGACAACAATCGCCAGCACCAGGCCGAGCAGGGCACCGATCGGCGCGCCCGGGCCTTCGCTCTGCTGGAACACGGCGAGCAGGAAGAACACGGTTTCCAGCCCTTCGCGAGCCACGGCGAAGAACACCATGGCGATCAGCGCGATTACCTGATGCTTTGACGAAGTCAGGGCGTGATCCAGCGAGGCTTGCAGCGAATGCTTGATCGAACGCGCGACCTTGCGCATCCAGAACACCATCGAGCTGAGAATGCCCACCGCGACCAGTCCGACAATGCCTTCAAACAACTCCTGCTGTTTCTGTGGGAATTCGGCGCTCACCAGTTCCAGACCACCACCGACCAGCAGCGCCAGAGCGGCGGCGAGGAAGACGCCGATCCACACTGCCGGCATCCACTGGCCACGACCGGTCTGTTGCAGGTAGCTGGCGATGATGCCAACGATCAGCGCGGCTTCAATGCCTTCGCGCAGCATGATCAGAAAGGGAACGAGCATTGCGGCAACCACGAGTGATTTAGATAGGTGGCTAAGTTGTAACATAATGACACTCATTCCCAAATGGGGATGGTTGACATTTACCTGAACATTCGCTGAACGGCACCTATCTTGGCCTTGCTCAGATCCAATTGTGGGAGCGGGCTTGCTCGCGAAGGCGGCGCGTCAGTCGATAAGGATGTTGCTGACACATCGCCTTCGCGAGCAAGCGCGCTCCCACAGGGGATTCGTGCTGAATTCGCATCCTGCGTTAAGATGCCCCTCACTCGAAAACAACAAGGCCTGCCTCGCTCCATGTCGGAAAAAGACACCATCGCCGTGCAACTGGTGCGTGAAGCGCTGCTGCAAAGTTGTGCCCCGGACGTGGCCACGGATGAAGTCTTGAACAAGGTCGGAATTGCTCCGGCCCTGCTGCACAGCGAGCAAGGTCGGGTGCCTGCCTCGCAATACGCTAGACTCTGGCGCTTGCTGGCCCGGCGCGGCGATGACGAGTTCTTCGGCATGGATCCGCGTCGGCTAAAGTCCGGCAGCCTTGAGTTCCTTTGCCGCAGCGCCATGACGCAACCGACGCTGGCCGCCGGCCTGGGCATGGGCCTGAATTTCCTCTCCTTGATGCTGGAAAAAATGCCCGCGCAATTGGCGCATCAGCAGAGCCTGGCGGAAATCGTCCTGCTCGAAGACGATCCCGAGCCGCGCCGGGCGTTTACCTATTTCACCTACTGGATGATCGTCCACGGCGTGGCCTGTTGGCTGGCGGGGCGGCGGATTCCGATTCTGGCGATCGAACTGCGCTGCGCCGAGCCGGATTTCTGCGACGACTACCGGGTTATGTTCTCGGAAAACCTGCGCTTCGAGCGTCCGCGCACGCGGATGATCTTTGCTGCTGATTGTCTCGATCTGCCGATCAAGCGTACGGCCGAAGAACTGAAACGCTTTCTGGCCCATGCGCCGGCGAATATTCTGGTGAAATACCGCGACCCGGAAAGCCTGGCCAGCCAGATCAAACAGGACCTGCGGCAGCTACCCGCAGAACAGTGGCCGGAGACCGAGGCGCTGGCGCAGCAACTGTGCATGTCCGCCTCGACCCTGCGCCGGCGATTGTCCGAGGAGGGGCAGACCTATCAGGGGCTGAAGGACAGCGTGCGCAAGGAACTGGCAATCAGCTGGCTGGCGGAGCCGTCGATCAGCTTCGTCGAAATCGCGACGCGGCTGGGGTTTGCCGATGCGAGTTCGTTCTACAAGGCGTTTCGCAAATGGTCGGGGTCCAATCCTGGGCATTACCGCACGCTGATCCTCAACGAAGCCGTCTGATCCGGATTGTCAGTCGCCTGATCGGGCCTCTTCGGGAGCAAGCCCCCTCCCATATTTGAAATGCATTCTTCCTGTGATTGCAGCCTTTCTGGTTTTCACAGGTGGAGCATTCTTTGAAATGCAATCTTCTGTGATTGCAGCTTTCACAGTGATCCCCCCTTTGCAATGCAATTCCCTTGTGGGAGGGGGCTTGCTCCCGAAGGCGCCAGTCCAGGCGGCACATCTCTGGAATCTTGGCCAAACCAATCAGCCAGATTGACAGCTTTGACCATTGCCGCTTCAGCGCCGCAGCGCGACTATCCCTGTGTTGTTTACGGTTCCCAGCCTAATAAAAACACCGAGGGATTCTGGCAATGCGCGATTACTTGTCTGCCACCGAACAGTTCAACTATCAGCACACCGTGGACGCTGCGCTCAGCGGCACGCTGGAGGCGCTCAACGCCTGCGTCGAATGTTGCGACCGCCACGCCTTGCCGGGGCGCATTGCGTTGTTCTGGGAGGGCCGCGACGGCGCGAGTGCCACGTACACCTTCAGCGAGCTGCAAGACCAAGCCGCGCGTTTCGCCAATTTCCTTCGCGAACAAGGCGTGCAAAAGGGCGACAAGGTCGCCGGTCTGCTGCCACGCAACATCGAGTTGCTCATCACCGTGTTCGCCACCTGGCGCATCGGCGCGGTGTATCAGCCGTTGTTCACCGCATTCGGCCCCAAGGCCATCGAACATCGCCTGAACAGTTCCGGCGCCAAAGTGGTAGTCACCGACGCGGTCAACCGGCCGAAGCTCGCTGAAGTCAGCGATTGCCCGACCATCGTCACCGTCGGCGGCGCCAAGGGCCAGGGCATCGTCCGTGGCGATTTCAGTTTCTGGGCCGAGCTGGCCAACTATTCCAGCGTTTGCGAGCCGGTACTGCTGACGGGCGAGGACCCGTTCCTGCTGATGTTCACCTCGGGCACCACCGGCCCGTCGAAAGCACTGTCGGTGCCGCTCAAGGCGATCGTCGCGTTCCAGAGCTACACCCGCGACGCGGTGGATCTGCGTCCTGAAGATTCGTTCTGGAACGTCGCCGATCCGGGCTGGGCCTACGGCATCTATTTCGGCGTCACCGGCCCTATGTCGATGGGGCACCCGATCACCTTTTACGATGGCCCGTTCACCCTCGAAAGCACCTGCCGGGTGATCAACAAATACGCCATCACCAACCTCACAGGTTCGCCGACCGCGTACCGCTTGTTGATTGCCGGCGGCAACGAGTTCGCCAAGTCGATCAAGGGCAAGCTGCGCATCGTCAGCAGCGCTGGCGAGCCGCTGAACCCGGAAGTGATCCGCTGGTTCGCCGACAACCTCGGCGTAGTCATTCACGACCATTACGGCCAGACCGAACTGGGCATGGTCCTGTGCAACCACCACGGCCTGGAACACCCGATCCACCTCGGTGCCGCCGGTTTCGCCTCGCCGGGCCATCGCATCGTGGTGCTCGACGAGCACTACAACGAGCTCGGTGTCGGTCAGCCGGGCATTCTCGCCATCGACCGCACCCAGTCGCCGATGTGCTGGTTCGGCGGCTACGAGGGCGTGCCGACCAAAGCCTTCGTCGGCGATTACTACCTCAGCGGCGACACGGTGGAATGGAACCCGGACGGCAGCATCAGCTTCGTCGGGCGCAGTGATGACGTGATCACCACTTCCGGCTACCGCGTCGGCCCGTTCGACGTCGAAAGCGCGCTGATCGAACACCCGGCGGTGGTCGAAGCCGCCGTGGTCGGCAAGCCGGATCCGGAGCGCACCGAACTGGTCAAGGCCTTCGTCGTACTCAACCCGCAATACCGCGCCGAACCGGCGCTGGCCGAAGAGCTGCGGCAACACGTGCGCAAACGTCTGGCCGCGCATTCGTACCCGCGTGAAATCGAATTTGTCAGCGAATTGCCGAAAACCCCAAGCGGCAAATTGCAGCGCTTTATCTTGCGCAACCAGGAAATCGCCAAGGCTCAAGAGGCTGCGGCGCACAACGTTTCAGCTTGAATCAGGAAGTCAGTCATGCAGATCGAGAACAAGGTTTTTATCGTCACCGGCGGCGCCTCCGGCCTGGGTGCGGCCAGCGCTGAGTTGCTGGTCAACGCCGGCGCCAAAGTGATGCTGGTGGACATGAACGCCGAAGCCGTTGCCGCTCAGGCCCAGCGCCTCGGCGCGCAAAGCGTCGTCGCCGACATCAGCAATGAAGCCGCTGCCGAAGCCGCCGTGCAGGGCACGCTCAAAGCCTTTGGCAGCCTCAACGGTCTGGTCAACTGCGCCGGTATCGTCCGTGGCGAAAAGATCCTCGGCAAGAACGGCCCGCATGCTCTGGCCAGTTTTGCCCAAGTGATCAACGTCAACCTGATCGGCAGCTTCAACATGTTGCGACTGGCGGCTGCGGCCATCGCCGAGAGCGAAGCCAATGCCGATGGCGAGCGCGGGGTAATCATCAACACCGCCTCGGTCGCTGCGTTCGACGGCCAGATCGGTCAGGCCGCGTATTCCGCCTCCAAAGGCGCGATCGCCAGCCTGACCCTGCCGGCCGCCCGCGAACTGGCACGCTTCGGCATCCGCGTGATGACCATCGCCCCGGGCATTTTCGAAACCCCGATGATGGCCGGCATGACCCCGGAAGTGCGCGAGTCGCTGGCCGCCGGCGTACCGTTCCCGCCGCGTCTTGGCAAACCTGCCGAGTACGCCGCGCTGGTTCGGCATATCATCGAAAACAGCATGCTCAATGGTGAGGTGATCCGTCTCGACGGCGCCTTGCGCATGGCCGCCAAGTAAGGAGGATTTGTCATGACTAGTTCCAACGATCCGATTGTTATCGTCAGCGCTGTCCGCACCCCGATGGGCGGTTTTCAGGGCGAACTGAAAAGCCTCACCGCGCCGCAACTCGGTGCTGCCGCGATCAAGGCAGCGGTTGAACGCGCAGGCGTTGCCAGCGACGCGGTTGATGAAGTGTTGTTCGGTTGCGTATTGCCGGCCGGCCTCGGTCAGGCGCCGGCGCGGCAGGCGGCACTGGGTGCCGGGCTGGATAAATCGACACGCTGCACCACCGTCAACAAAATGTGCGGCTCGGGCATGGAAACCACCATTCTCGCCCACGACATGCTGCTGGCCGGCAGCGCCGATGTGGTGATCGCCGGCGGTATGGAAAGCATGTCCAACTCGCCATACTTGCTCGACCGTGCTCGCGCCGGTTACCGCATGGGCCATGGCCGGGTGCTCGACTCGATGTTCCTCGACGGCCTCGAAGACGCCTACGACAAGGGCCGTCTGATGGGCACCTTCGCCGAAGACTGCGCCGAAACCAACGACTTCAGCCGCGAAGCCCAGGATGCGTTTGCCATCGCTTCGACCACTCGGGCCCAACAGGCGATCAAAGACGGCAGCTTCAAGGCCGAGATCGTGCCGCTGACCGTGACCGTCGGCAAAGAACAGGTGCTGATCAGCAACGACGAGCAGCCGCCGAAAGCCAAACTGGACAAGGTTGCCTCGCTGAAACCGGCATTCCGCGACGGCGGCACGGTAACCGCGGCCAACTCCAGCTCGATCTCCGATGGCGCGGCGGCGCTGGTGCTGATGCGCCAGTCGCAAGCGCAGAAACTCGGACTGAAACCGCTGGCGGTGATTCACGGTCATGCGGCGTTTGCCGACACGCCGGGCCTGTTCCCGGTGGCACCGATTGGCGCGATCAAGAAGCTGGTGAAGAAGACCGGTTGGGCGTTGAACGAGGTCGATCTGTTCGAAATCAACGAAGCGTTCGCGGTGGTGGCGATGGCGGCGATGACCCACCTGGAAATCCCCCACGACAAGCTCAACGTGCACGGCGGCGCCTGCGCGCTGGGCCATCCGATCGGTGCCTCGGGTGCGCGGATTCTGGTGACCTTGCTCTCGGCCCTGCGCCAGAAAAACCTGAAACGCGGGATCGCGGCGATCTGCATCGGCGGCGGCGAAGCCACGGCGATGGCCGTGGAATGCATCTACTGAGGCCAACGCCCTTTCTCCCTGTGGGAGGGGGCTTGCTCCCGAAGGCGGTGTGTCATTCAGAAATTGTCTGACTGACACGGCCAATTCGGGAGCAAGCCCCCTCCCACAATGAATAGGCGGTGCGACTTGAATTTAAGGATTCACTATGATTCCCAACGAAGACCAAACCCAGATCCGCGACATGGCCCGGCAGTTCGCCGAGGAACGGCTGAAACCGTTCGCCGCTGAGTGGGATCGCGAGCATCGTTTCCCCAAGGAAGCCATCGGCGAGATGGCCGAACTGGGCTTCTTCGGCATGCTGGTGCCGGAGCAGTGGGGCGGCTGTGACACCGGCTACCTGGCGTACGCCATGGCCCTGGAAGAAATCGCCGCCGGCGACGGCGCCTGCTCGACCATCATGAGCGTGCACAACTCGGTGGGCTGCGTGCCGATTCTCAAGTTCGGCAACGACGACCAGCGCGAACGCTTCCTCAAACCGTTGGCCAGCGGCGCCATGCTCGGCGCCTTCGCCTTGACCGAACCGCAGGCCGGTTCCGACGCCAGTAGCCTGAAAACCCGCGCACGGTTGGAAGGTGATCATTACGTGCTGAACGGCTGCAAACAGTTCATCACTTCCGGGCAGAACGCCGGGATCGTGATCGTGTTTGCGGTGACCGATCCGAGTGCCGGCAAACGCGGGATCACGGCGTTCATCGTGCCCACCGATTCGCCGGGCTATAAAGTCGCGCGGGTCGAAGACAAGCTCGGCCAGCACGCGTCGGACACCTGCCAGATTCTGTTTGAAGACGTGAAGGTGCCGGTCGCCAACCGCTTGGGTGAGGAGGGCGAAGGCTACAAGATTGCCTTGGCCAACCTCGAAGGTGGACGCGTCGGCATCGCTTCGCAAGCGGTGGGCATGGCCCGTGCCGCGTTCGAAGCGGCCCGCGATTACGCCCGTGAGCGCGACACTTTCGGCAAACCAATCATCGAGCACCAGGCCGTGGCCTTCCGTCTCGCCGACATGGCCACGCAGATCGTCGTTGCCCGGCAAATGGTGCATTACGCCGCTGCCCTGCGTGACAGCGGTCAGCCGGCGCTGGTCGAGGCTTCGATGGCCAAACTGTTCGCCTCGGAAATGGCCGAGAAGGTCTGCTCGATGGCGTTGCAGACGCTGGGCGGTTACGGTTACCTCAACGACTTCCCGCTGGAGCGCATCTACCGCGACGTGCGCGTGTGCCAGATCTACGAAGGCACCAGCGACATTCAGCGCATGGTTATTTCGCGCAATCTCTGACAAGGAATCTTGCCCATGACTTACGAAACGATTCTGCTGGAAAACCACGGCCGCGTCGGCCTGATCACCCTCAACCGCCCACAGGCGCTGAACGCCCTGAACGCGCAACTGGTCAGCGAAGTGAACCATGCCCTCGATGGTCTGGAAGCGGATGCGAACATCGGTTGCATCGTCATCACCGGTTCGAAGAAAGCCTTCGCCGCCGGCGCCGACATCAAGGAAATGGCCGAACTGACCTATCCGCAGATCTACATGGATGATCTGTTCAGCGACAGCGACCGTGTGGCCAACCGCCGTAAGCCGATCATTGCTGCGGTCAACGGTTTCGCCCTCGGTGGCGGCTGCGAACTGGCGCTGATGTGCGACTTCATCCTGGCCGGTGACAACGCCAAATTCGGTCAGCCGGAAATCAACCTCGGCGTGCTCCCGGGCATGGGCGGCACCCAGCGCCTGACCCGCGCGGTGGGTAAGGCCAAGGCCATGGAAATGTGCCTCAGCGGGCGGATGATCGATGCGGTGGAAGCCGAACGCTGCGGCATCGTTGCGCGGATCGTGCCGAGTGATGAACTGCTCGACGAGGCGCTGAAAGTCGCCGCAGTGATCGCCAGCAAGTCGTTGCCGATTGCGATGATGATCAAGGAAAGCGTCAACCGCGCCTTTGAGGTCAACCTGACTGAAGGCGTGCGCTTCGAACGCCGGGTGTTCCATGCGGCGTTTGCCACCCAGGATCAGAAGGAAGGCATGGCGGCGTTTGTGGCCAAGCGGACGCCGGAGTTTCAGGGCAAGTAATGCGCTGACCTAATTGACGCCTTCGCGAGCAAGCCCGCTCCCACATGGGATTTGTGTACGACGCAGATCCAATGTGGGAGCGGGCTTGCTCGCGAAGCTTTTGGCGTTACAACTGATAGTTCTTCAGCTCCCGCGCAATTACCATCCGCTGAATCTCGCTCGACCCCTCGTAGATCTGGGTAATCCGCGCATCGCGGTAGTACTTCTCGACCGGATAGTCCTCCAGATACCCATACCCGCCATGAATCTGAATCGCCGAGGAGCAGACCTTTTCGGCCATTTCCGAGGCGAACAGTTTGGCCTGTGAGGCCTCCGACAGGCACGGTTTGCCCGCCGTGCGCAGGCGCGCCGCATGCAGGATCATCAGTCGCGCCGCGTTGATTTGCATGTGCATGTCGGCCAGCAGGTTGGCGATGCTCTGGTGTTCGTTGATCGGCTTGCCGAACTGGATGCGATCGCGGGAATACACCAGCGCCGCTTCAAACGCGGCCCGGGCGATGCCCAAGGCTTGCGCGGCGATGCCGATGCGGCCGCCTTCGAGGTTGGACAGGGCAATCGCCAGACCCTTGCCGCGCTCGCCGAGCAGATTGGCCTCGGGAATGCTGCAGTTGTTCAGGGTCACCGCGCAGGTGTCGGAGGCGCGGATGCCCATCTTGTGTTCGGTGCGATCGACGATGAAACCCGCAGTATCGGTGGGCACCAGGAACGCGGAAATGCCTTTCTTGCCCAGATCCGGATCGGTCACCGCAAACACGATCGCCAGTTTCGCCCGTTTGCCATTGCTGACGAATTGCTTGGCGCCGTTGATCACCCACTGGCCGTCGCGCAGTTCGGCGCGGGTGCGCAGGTTGTGCGCTTCGGAGCCGGCCTGCGGTTCGGTGAGGCAGAAGCAGCCAATCGTCTGGCCACTGGCGAGATCCGCCAGCCAGGTCTTTTTCTGTTCTTCGCTGCCGTAATTCAATACCGGCCCGCAGCCCACCGAGTTGTGGATGCTCATGAACGCACCGGTGGCGCCGTCGCCGGCAGAAATCTCTTCCACCGCCAGCGCATAGGCCACGTAATCGACGTAAGTGCCGCCCCATTCCTCGGGCACCACCATGCCGAGCAAACCGAGTTCGCCCATCTTCGCCACCAGTGTGTCGTCGATCCAGCCGGCCTTTTCCCAGGCTTGCGCATGCGGCGCGATTTCGCCACGGGCGAAGTCTCGGGCCATGTCGCGGATCATCACTTGTTCTTCAGTCAGTTCGAGATCGTGCATGGCTCAGCTCCCGCTCTCAGTAAAACCGTGAAAGAAACTCGCGACATGCCCGGCGTCCAGCGCAGCAAGGGTCGGCGGGTTCCAGCGTGGTGTCTTGTCTTTGTCGATCAGCAGGGCGCGCACGCCCTCGATCAGGTCGCCGCGTTCGAACCACTGGCGATCCAGATGCAGTTCGAGGGCGAAACAGTGTTCCAGGCTCAGGTGCCGACCGCGCCGGAGCATCTCCAGGGTCACGGCCATCGCCAGTGGCGAGCGGGTCTCCAGCAGGTCAGCGGTGCTCGTCGCCCACTCGTGGCTGTCGGCGACGGTGACCGCGCGCAGTTGCTCGACGATGCTCGGTACGTCCGGCAGGGCGAAGAAATGGTCGATGGCCGGGCGCAGTTTCTCCAGCGGCGCATCGGCGAGGGTTTGCACGCCGTTTTTGGCGAGCAGGCCCTGCAGATCCTTGAGCGGCGTGTCGCGCCATTCCAGGTGATCGAGTTGTTCGTCGAGGCTCGACAATTTGCTGCTGTCGACAAACCAGTCGGCCAGCCCGCAGTACAACGCATCGGCCGCGCGAATCTGCACGCCGCTGACGCCCAGATAGATCCCCAGTTCACCGGGAATCCGTGAGAGGAAATAGCTGCCGCCGACATCGGGGAAATAACCGATTGCCACTTCCGGCATCGCCAGACGACTCTTTTCGGTGACCACCCGCAGATCGGCACCTTGGACCAGGCCCATGCCGCCGCCGAGGACGAAACCGTCCATCAAGGCCAGCACCGGTTTGCGGTAATGATGAAGCGTCAGGTCGAGGGCGTATTCCTCGACGAAGAAATCTTCGTGCAGCGTGTCGCCGCTTTTGAAGCTGTCGTACAGCGAACGGATATCGCCACCGGCACAGAACGCCTTCTCACCGGCACCGCGCAGCACCACGGCGTGCACGCTGGCGTCAGTCGCCCAGGCATCGAGTTGCTGCTGCAACTGACGAACCATGTCGAGGGTGATGGCGTTGAGACCGGCGGGGCGGTTGAGGGTCAGGTGACCGATGTGATTGCGAACCTCGGCCAGCACTTCGTCTGGCGTGGCATCCATGGACGGCGTCCGCGGGGATGAAGCCTGAGCAGTCATCACTAACTCCCTGCTTTTATTGTCTTTATTCGAGAAGCTCGCGCGCGAGCGTTGACGGATCGTAACAGTGCAAATTTGCCGTGTACAACCGGGATATGTGCAGGGGGAGTTTGCGTTTTTGCAGCAGGTTGAGGATTGCCATTGTGGCGAGGGAGCTTGCTCTCGCCGGGTTGCGAAGCGGCCCGACACCGCGGGTTTACGACTGCTGCGCAGCCGAGCGGGAGCAAGCTCCCTCGCCACAATGATGCAGGTGGTTATCGGGTGAAGACTTCGCCGATGCTGCGCCGTTTGGCATGCAGTTCGCTGGCATGAATCAACTGTTCGAGGTCTTCAGGGGTGACGTCGATAAACGCTTCCATGTCGGCCAATGCCAGTTTCAAATCCTCAGCGGTAATTGCCTGGCTATCGACGGGAGCCAGCAGCGGCGCTGGCTCGGCCGGGCGTTTCGGATAGCGGATGCGCGTCAGGGCGTTGTAGGCCAGCGCGCTGAGCAGCATGCACGCGGCGGCGAGCATCACCGGTTCCATGGCTTTCCAGTCCATGGCGATGGTGGCCGGATCGGCCAGTACCAGCGTCAGCGCCAGTGCGCCGGCCGGCGGATGCAGGCAACGCAGCCAGCACATCAGGATCAGCGCCATGCCCGCCGCCAGGCAGGCGCTTCCCAAGGTGCGACCGAGGACGTGGGCCACCAGCAGCGCGACCACGCTGGCGCACAGGTAGCCGCCGATGATCGACCAGGGTTGCGCGAGTGCGCCGGAAGACACGGCAAACAGCAACACGGCCGAGGCGCCCAACGGCCCGATCAGGTGGTACGCGACCTCGATGCCGAACACCTGACTGCACGCCCAGACGCTGAACAAGGTGCCCAGCGCCATGCCGATCGCGGCGCGGCTCCATTCGGTGGGGCGGGTGTTGATGGCGGCGGGCAACCAGCGAGCGAGCATGTGAATCGGGTCCTTGCAGTAAATTCGGGGCAAAAAAAAGGACTTGTCCGTTTCGGAAAGTCCTCGAAGCGTTCCAACTATTGGGGGAGGAACGCGCACAGTGTGCCGTGCAAAGTCGATGCTGACAAATTCATATAAATGCTGCTTCAGTGCATTATTTTTGAATTATCGCCACGCGGCGTCCGCTGACAAAACACAAATACCCACCCAGCCCCGCCAGAGCGCTCAGGGCGTAGAACATGCTCGGCGCCGGCGTGTGCATCAGCAGGAACCCGCACATCACCGGACTCAGCGCACCGCCCAGTGCCGCGAGGTTCTGCGCACCGTAGTAACTGCCGCGCAGCTCTTCGGGAGCGAGGGTGTCGACGAAGAGGAAATCCGCCGGATAGATGATCATCTCGCCGAGGGTGAAGATGAACATCGCCACGCACCAGCCGACCAGACTGTCGGCCATGCTGAAACCGATCAGGCCGACGATGAACAACGCGGTGCCGCCGGCAATCCAGAACCGCAGGTGCTCGCGCTTGAGAAAGCGCCCGATCTGGTATTGCAGCAGGATCACCGTGATCGCGTTGCAGGCGAGCAGGGCGGCCATGGTGTCGAGGGTCTGCTCCTGCGTGTGGGTCACCAGCAGATACTGCGACAGGTACAGGGTGAAGCGCCCGTGAACCAGGGTGCTGAGCAAGCAACCGAGGGTAAACAGGATCATCGTGCGGTCGTTTTTCAGGATGATCAGCGTCTTCAGGAAGCTCTGCGGCTGGCTCGCCTGCGACAGCGGGCTGACCTCGCGAGAGACGCCCAGCAGCAGGAAAACGCTGCCAGCGGCAATTAGCCCCGCGACGATAAACGGCGCTGAAGGCTGAACCCCAGCAATTACCACGCCGATCATCGGGCCGACGGCGTAGCCAATATTGGTCAGCGTGTAGTTCAGCGAAAACGCCTTGACCCGCTGGCCCACCGGCAGGTTTTCACTGAGCATCGCTTTGGAGCAGATCAGGAACAGCGCAGAGGCGGTTTCACTGATGATCAACACCAGCGTGACCAGGTACAGATTCTGCGCGAAGGTCAGCAGCATCAGGCCGACACCGCTGGAGAGCATGGTCAGGATCAACAGCTGACGCTTGTCGAGGCGATCGATGATGTAGCCGCCGTACAGTGACAACAGCGTGGCACTGAACACGGCGATGCCCAACAGCAGACCGACATCCTGTGGGTTGAGGCCCAGTTTGTTGCTGAGAAACAAGGTCAGCAGCGGACTGATCAGGGCACGGCTGATGACGATGCTCAGCGAGGTGATCATCAGTCGGCGGATGAGGCGGGAGTAGGTGGCCACGAGGAGATCAATGTCCTTATTTCAGAATGCGCGGGTGAGCCTTGCCATCCTCACCGGGTCGCGCTCGGCGGTCAACCTGACACACCGCAAATCCGTGTGGGAGCGGGCTTGCTCGCGAAGGGGCCGGCACATCCAGCATCGTTATCAGCGGGCACACCGCCTTCGCGAGCAAGCCCGCTCCCACAGAGGGGATTGGCGGTGTTATCAATCGAGGGGCAGGAGCATGGCGCAGCGTCGCTCGGCGGCAAAGCCATGCTCGATTTCTTTCTGCAGAGCATCGAGCAAATGCGCTTCGTGCTCACCGGGTGCGACTTCCACAAACCCCTTCCGCTGATAAAACGGCGCATTCCACGGCACGTCGCGAAACGTGGTCAGGGTCACGGCGTGCATCTGCTCACGGCGGGCATGTTCAATCGCGGCCAGCAGCAGTTGACGGCCCACGCTCTGACCCTGAAACACCAGGCCGACGGACAGTTCCTCAATGTGCAGTTGGTTGCCAACATCCAGCGCGCGGATAAACCCTGCCAGTTGCGCCGAGGTGGTTTCGGCGACCCAGACGTAGGCATTGTCGATGGCTTGGCGGTGTTGCGCGGCGCTGGCCACGTCGGTGTCGGCAAGCCAGGCGAGGGTCGGATCTGTGCGAAACAGCTCGGCGGCCGAGCGTTCGATGGCGGGGAGGGCGGCGGCATCATTCTGCCGCGCCCGGCGTACAACAAAACTCATGGTAAAAATCCCTGTAGGAGCTGCCGCAGGCTGCGATCTTTTTCCTGAAAGCGCAAAAGATCGCAGCCTCAATCAGTTCCTACAAGGGCTTCAGATACAACAGCACGTAATCGTTCTTGTCGAAACGCCCCGTCAGCACCGGTTGCAGGCTGGCCAGCGAGGTGCCTTGCAGCGATTGCAGGTCCTTGCTGTCCATCATCAGCCAGGCCGGGGCTTTGAGGGCTTCGAGTTGCTGGACTGTTTCGGTGAACTGCGGTTGCAGATCCTGCTCGACGTTGACCATGAACTTGATCGCCTTGGCGTCTTTGCCCATGCCGTGCAGCACCAGCGGGGCCGGGTTCTGCTGCACCTGCGCGAAGGCAGCACGACTGAAGGCCTGCGTGTCGTACAGACGTCGCTCTACCGGTTCGAACACCGCGGCATACACCGTCCACAACGCCAATACCGAGCACAGCGCCAACACTTCGGCCCGCCAGCGCGGGACCATCAGGCGCGACAACGCGAGCAATTGCAGAACGCCGAGCACGACCAGCACCAGGGTGATGCCGTCCAGCTGCTCGGGAAAACGGCGCTTGGCAACCAGCAGGGCCACCATCAACAGCCCCGGTGTCACCAGCCAAATGCCTTGAATTACCCCACGCAATACGCGGAACACTCGTCCGTGCAGCACCTGAAACGGGTACGCCGCGATGATCGCCGCCATCGGCAACATCGGCAGCAGGTAACGCGCCTTCTTCGCCTGTGGAATCGACAGACCGACCATGACGATCAGCCCGGCGGCCGCACAGTATTGCACCAGACGCAAGGCCGGCCCGCGCTGATGCGGCTTGCTCAGCCAGGTCGCGGCCAACGCCAGAATCGCCAGCGGATACGCCAGTGCGTAGTTGCCGATGGAGCTGGTGAAGTAATACAGCGAACCACTGACGCCCTCACTGCCGTCCATGCGCCCCATGAACTGCATGCGGATCACGTCCTGCAGGAAGGCTTCGCCACCGCTGAGTTTCGCCAGCCACAACAGCAGGCTGACACACGCTGCGAGTAACACAGAAGCGATCACGCCGAACACGAAGAGGCGTTTCCACTCACGGTTGAGCAGGTAGTAACTGCAGAGCATGCCGGTCGGTACCACCAGGCCGATAGGCCCGCGAATCCCGAAGCCCAGCAACAGCAGGACAAAGATCAGCGGCCAGCGCCGGCGCGAGCCGAAGTGGTCGTGTGCGTAGCCGAGGTAAAACACCGACAGCGCCACGGCGGCGAGCATCAGGTCTTGCGACACCGCGCGCACTTCGGTGACGAAGGTACTGGTGAGCATCAACAGCGCGATGCTGATCAGGGCCCAGCGTTGCGAATGCACCGCCAGCAACCGATACATCAACGTCACGATCACGCCGCCGGCAATCGCGCTCGGCAGCCATGCCGTCAGGGTGTTGATCGCGCCGAAGGGCAACGACAACAGCCAGATGAACAGCGTCGAGAGCGCTGAATAGTCGGCGTAAGGTTGACCGTATGTGGTCGGGAATACGGTCGGCCCGTGTCTCAGCATTTCCTGGGCAAACAGTACGAACCGTGAATCGAAGCCAATGGGAGCCTGTCCGTAAACCCCGGCTATGAACAGCAACAGCGCCAGCAGCCCTGCGATCAGGGACTGCCGGCGGATGACAGGCGACAACGTGATCAAGCGACGTCCGCTTTGTTAGGCCACTGTTGCAGCGGGATCGGCAGTTTGCGCGAATCGCCACGGCCGATCGGGAAGTACTTGAAGCCGTTGCGTGCCAGACGCTCGGCGTCGTACAGGTTGCGGCCGTCGAAGATCACCGGGGCTTTCAGGCGTTGCTCGATCAGGTCGAAGTCCGGCGCCTTGAACTGCTGCCATTCGGTGCAGATGATCAGCGCATCGGAACCCGCCAGCACCGATTCCGGAGTGCCCATCAGCATCAGTTTTTCTTCGTTCGGATACAGATGCTGGGTTTCCTGCATCGCTTCCGGGTCGAACGCGCGAACGCTGGCGCCAGCAGCGAACAACGAATCGAGCAGTACACGGCTCGGCGCGTCGCGCATGTCGTCGGTGTTTGGCTTGAACGCCAGGCCCCACAGGGCGAAGGTCTTACCGCGCAGATCACCCTTGTAGAAGGCGTTGATGCGGTCGAACAGCTTGTGCTTCTGCCGCTCGTTGATCGCCTCGACCGCTTGCAGCAGGTCGCTGGAGCAATGCGCCTGTTCGGCACTGTGGATCAGCGCGCGCATGTCTTTGGGGAAGCACGAACCGCCATAACCGCAGCCGGGGTAGATGAAGTGGTAACCGATGCGCGTGTCGGCACCGATGCCCTGACGCACCGACTCGATGTCGGCGCCCAGGTGTTCGGCCAGTTCGGCGATCTGGTTGATGAAGCTGATCTTGGTCGCCAGCATGCAGTTGGCGGCGTATTTGGTCAGCTCGGCGCTGCGCAGGTCCATGAACATGATGCGGTCATGGTTGCGGTTGAATGGCGAGTACAGGTCGCGCATCACATCGCGCACTTCGTCACCTTCGCAGCCGATGACGATGCGGTCCGGACGACGGCAGTCGGACACCGCCGAACCTTCCTTGAGGAATTCCGGGTTGGAGACGATATCGAACTGCAGCTCACGACCGGCCTTGTCCAGTGCGGCTTGAATGTGTGCACGCAGGGTGTCGCCGGTGCCGACCGGTACGGTGGATTTCTCCACCAGGATCAGCGGCTGCTCACGGTGGCGCGCCACGGCGTCACCCACCGACAGCACGTATTTCAGATCGGCCGAGCCGTCTTCGCTGGACGGTGTACCGACGGCGATGAACGCAACACGACCGTGCTGTACGGCAAGTTTTTCATCGGAGGTGAAATGCAGGCGGCTGGAGTCCAGGCCTTCGCGCACCAGGCTCGACAGGCCCGGTTCGAAGATGCTGACGTGACCCTGACGCAGCAGTTCGACTTTCTTCTGATCGATGTCCATACACACGACGTCGTGACCGACTTCGGCCAACACGGCGGCCTGCACCAGACCGACATAACCGCTACCAAATACTGTGATTTTCATGGAGCACTCCTGAATTCGGGCGCACGAGACGGACGAGTGTTAATAGTGATGACCCCGAGCATGACCAGTGCCACGCCCAGCGATTTAGTGAAACTGAACGATTCGTTGAACAGCGGCAGACTGGCCGCCAGCAGGTACACCAGCGCGTAGCTGATGCTCAATAGTGAATAAGCCCGGCCCAGCGGCAGATCGCGCAATGCCGCGAGCCAGCAGAGCATCGACAGGGCGTAGGCGAAAATCGCCGCCACCACCACGGCCAGTGCCGACAGATCGACACTGCCGGCGCTCAGCGCCGTCAGCCATTGTTCCGGTTGCGGCAGGCGCGTCATGCTCCAGCGCATGCCCAGTTGGGCGCCACTGACCAGCATTACGCTGCCCAGAGCAAAACCGATTCCACGAGCCTGGTTCATGACTGTTGCCCCAGCAAAACCACGCCGCCGATCACCAGCGCCACGCCCAGCCAATGCTGGCGGTCGATGGGCTCGCGAAAGACGAAGCGGGCAATCAGGGTGATCAGCACGAAGTTGAGGCTGAGCATCGGGTAAGCGATGCCCACTTCAAGACGTTGCAACACCAGCAGCCAGACCAGTAGCCCGCTACCCAGCGAAAACAGCGCCAGCCACAACCACGGCGAACGCAGTTTGTCGGCCCAGGACGAATCAACGCCGCGCCAGCTCTCCACGGCGAATTTCTGCGCGACTTGCCCCAGGCACGTCAGCAGACACGCCGTCAGTAACAGCAACCAACTCATGACGGATCCTTGGGCAGCACCATGATCACCAGATTGCCCGATTCGTAACGGGTACCGTCCTTGGGCAGCAGATCCAGCTCTTCGAGCTCGTCCTGGCCCTTGACGCGCATCAGCACACCGACCGATCCGCTGCGGCGCGCTTCGCGTACCCATTGTTGAACGTTGTCCTTGGTGAGTCGGCGTTCAGCGCCTTCCGGGTAGGACAGACCGTATTTGAGTTCGCCGACCGTGTTGTACAGCGCGACCTCTGGTTGTTTCATGCGCCAGGCCAGCGCTGCCGCCGCACCCAGATCATTGCTCAGCAGGTGCGTGGTGCCGGACAGTTCGGTGACATGGTGCCGGATGAACTGATCCGGGGTTTTGTTGGCCACCACCGACTTGGGCAACGCCGCCGGCAGGATCCCGGCCAGTAACAGACTGCCCAGCGCCGGCGCCGCCCAGCACTGCAACGGCAGGAACGCTTGCGCCAGGTTGGCGATGATCCAGCCGATCAGGGCGATGAACACCAGCACCAGGCTGTGCAGTTCGTGGTCGTACACCGGTTTGTTCAGTTGCAGGTAAACCAGTGCGATCAGGGTGACCACACCCAGCAGCAGGTTCAGCAGACCGTTGATCCCCAGCGCCCGACCTTGTTCCAGACGCAAGCGATCAGCCAGCGCATTACCCAGCAGCAGTGCCAATGGCAACAGGCACGGCAGAATGTAGGTCGGCAGCTTGCCGTTGCTCAGGCTGAAAAAGCCCAGCGGCAGCCACAACCACAACAACAGAAAGACCATGTTCGGCTGGGCCCGGGTTTGCCAGGCTTGCTTGAACGCGGTCGGCAACAGGCCAACCCACGGCAGGCTGAACGCCACCAGCAGCGGCAGGTAAAACCACCACGGTGCATCGTGCTGCGCATCGTCACCGGCAAAGCGGCGAATGTGTTCGTGCCAGAAGAAAAACCGCCAGTAATCCGGCTCCTGCGCGTGCACCGCCAGTGCCCACGGCAAGCTGACGATGATCGCGATGGCAATCGCCACCGGACCGAACACCAGTAGTTCACGCCAGCGTTTCTGCCAGAGCATCCACGGCAACGCGATCAGTACCGGCAGCAACCAGGCGAGAAAGCCCTTGGTCATGAAACCCATGCCGCAGGCCAGCCCCAGCAGCGCCCAGGCGCCCAGACGGTGCCCGGTGCTTTTGCTGTCAAGCGCAAACCACAGCGCCACCAGGCTCAGGTTGACCCAGAAGGTGAATTGCGGATCGAGGTTGGCGTACCCGGCCTGACCGGCGACGACTGTAAAGCTCATGTAGAGCAGGGCGCAGACGAAGCTCTTGCGCGGATCGTTCCATAACCTGCGCGCGACCAGGTAGGCCAGCAGCACACTCAACGCCGTGCTGAGTGCCGAGGCGAAGCGCACGCCGAACAGGTTCTGTCCGAACAATTCCTGGCCGATGGCGATCATCCAGTAGCCGGCAATCGGTTTCTCGAAATACCGCAGCCCCATGAAATGCGGCGACACCCAGTTGCCACTGAGCAGCATGTCCTGGCTGATCTGTGCGTAGCGGGTTTCGTCGGGGATCCACAGGCCATGGGTGCTCAACGGCAACAGATAGGCCAGCAGACAAAGGCCGACCAACAGCGGCAGTGCCCAGCGTCTGGTCATGCGCCTTGCACTCCCAGCCAGCCTTCACGGCCTTCGAGCACACCGCGTTGCACGCGGCCCACGGGCAGGGTGTTGAAAAACTCGGGCAACAAGTCGCCCAAGGGTTTGAAGTCAATATTGCGCTGGCGTGCATCGGCCAGCAATTGACGAAAGTCCTGAGCCATCAGAATCCCTTCTACTTCGGCATGAATGGTGTAGACGTTGAGTGCTTGCGCCTGGAACCGGTCGAGGATGAAGGCGTTGAAGTCCTTCGCCGCCACGTGCGGGCCGACGACTTCGTCGAAGGTCGGCAGGTCCACCGGAATCTGCGGAGTGCCCAGCGAACCGTCCGCCAGCAGCGGACGGAACAGGCTCTGCCCGCGGCAATCGCTGTTATAGCGAAAGCCGAAGGTCTGCTTGGCCTCGATCACGCGCTCGTCCGCACGCCAACCGGCGGCGGCCGAACACTGGATCTTTTCGCCGAGGATGTCGCTCAAGGTGTCGACGCCGCGCCGGATCTGTTCGATCAGTTGCGCGTCGCTCCAGCGCCCGGCGTTGGCCTGCCAGCCATGGTGATCCCAGGCGTGCAGGCCGACTTCGTGACCGGCGTCCCGGGCCTGACGCATCAGGTGCCCGAGATCACGGCCAATCGGTTTGCCGGGCCAGGCAGTGCCGGCCAGCAAAATGTCCCAGCCGTAGAGGCCGGCAGCGTTGGAGCGCAGCATTTTCCAGAGGAACTGCGGGCGGATCAGGCGCCACAGATGTCGACCCATGTTGTCCGGGCCGACACTGAAGAAAAACGTTGCCTTGACCTGCGCCTCGTCGAGCATCTCCAACAGTCGCGGCACACCTTCACGGGTGCCACGGTAGGTGTCGACATCGATACGAAGACCTGCCTGCATTACTTCTTGTCCGCGATTTCGAGCATGGCTTCACGCAGGAAGAAGTCCAGGGTGTTGCCGATGGTCTCGCGCATTTCCACGGTCGGCTCCCAGTTCAGCAGGCGCTTGGCGTTGGCGATGCTTGGCTTGCGGTGTTCCACGTCCTGGTAACCGGCACCGTAGAACGCCTTGCTTTCCACGTCGCGGAAACCGGCGAACGGAGGGAAGTTGTGACGCAGCGGGTGCGCTTCGAACTGACGCAGCAGCTCTTCGCCCAGTTGACGGATGCTGGCCTCGTTGTCCGGGTTGCCGATGTTGATGATCTGGCCGTTGCAGACATCGTTGTCGTTGTCGATGATCCGCGCCAGGGCTTCAACGCCGTCAGCGATGTCAGTGAAGCAACGCTTCTGCTCGCCACCGTCGAACAGACGGATCGGCGTACCTTCCACCAGGTTGAGGATCAACTGGGTGATGGCGCGGGAGCTGCCGATACGCGCCGAATCCAGACGGTCCAGACGCGGGCCCATCCAGTTGAACGGACGGAACAGGGTGAAGTTCAGGCCCTTGGCGCCGTAAGCCCAGATCACGCGGTCCAGCAGTTGCTTGGAAACCGAGTAGATCCAGCGCTGCTTGTTGATCGGGCCAACGATCAGGTTCGAGCTGTCTTCGTCGAAGTTCTTGTCCTGGCACATGCCATAGACTTCCGAAGTCGACGGGAAAATCACGCGCTTGTTGTACTTGACGCAGTAGCGAACCAGTTTCAGGTTTTCTTCGAAGTCCAGCTCGAATACGCGCAGTGGGTTGCGGGTGTATTCGATCGGGGTGGCGATGGCCACCAGCGGCAGGACCACGTCGCACTTCTTGATGTGGTACTCGATCCACTCGGAGTGAATGCTGATGTCGCCTTCGACGAAGTGGAAGTTCGGGTGGCTGCGCAGACGCTCGATGGCGTCGGAGCCGATGTCCAGACCGTAGACTTCGTAGCGGTCGTCACGCAGCAGACGCTCGGACAGGTGGTTACCGATGAAACCGTTGACGCCCAGGATCAGTACGCGAGTACGACGTGGCGCACGACCGGATTCGGCACCGCGCAGCAGCGAGCCATCGACCAGACCCAGTTCGTTGGCCAGTTGCGGGCCGCTGAGGTACAGGCCGTTGTCGTTGCGCTGACCGGCGTTGATCACCAGCGAGTCCTGACCGCAGGCAATGCGCAGCGGATCGACGCTGATCACGCGGCCTGGCGCCTGACCTTCGTTGCCCTTGACGACTTCAGCGCTCCAGACGATCAGCTTGTGTTCGCCCACGGCGCAGAACGCGCCCGGGTAAGGACGGGTGACGGCGCGCACCAGGTTGAACAGTTCTTCTGCCGGTTTGGCCCAGACCAGTTTGCCGTCCGCCGGCGTGCGACGACCGAACACGGTGGCTTTCGATTCGTCTTGCGGAGTTTCAGTGATCTTGCCTTGCAGCATGTTCGGCAGGGTGTCGCGCAGCAGGTCGCTGGCGGCGGTGCGCAGTTTGGCGTGCAGGGTCAGGCCGGTATCACTGCGCTCGATGGCAACGCGCTGCTGGGCAACGATGGCGCCGGCATCAGCGCGCTTGACCATGCGGTGCAGGGTAACGCCGGTTTCGGTTTCGCCGTTGACCAGCACCCAGTTCGCCGGAGCGCGGCCGCGATAGCGTGGCAGCAGCGAACCGTGCAGGTTGAACGCGCCTTTTTTGGCCAGGGCCAGCAGTGGTTCGCTCAGCAGGTTGCGGTAGTAGAAGGAGAAAATGTACTCCGGGTCCAGCTTGGCGATGCGCTCGATCCACAGTGGGTGGTTGGCGTCTTCCGGGGCGTGGACCGGGATGCCTTTGTTGGCGCACAGCTGGGCAACCGACGCATAGAACGCGTTTTCTTTCGGATCGTCGGCGTGAGTGAACACTGCTGCAATGTCAAAGCCGCTGTTGAGCAGGGCTTCAATGCCGGCGCAGCCAATATCGTGGTAGGCGAAGACAACAGTTTTTGCACTCATGAGAGAACCTGATCGGAAGTGGAAGAAGTAGCGGTAGAAGAAAGACCATCAACGGTGACGGCAGGGGCCGGATCGGCCGGCTGGCTGCGCAACACCTTTTCGATGAAGAAACGTGGACGGGCGCGCACATCGCTGTACATGCGGCCGAGGTATTCACCCAGCAGCCCCATGCCGATGAACTGACCACCGGTGAACACGAACAGTACGGCGAACAGCACGAAGGTACCGTCACCGGCCCAACCGGCACCGAAGGCCAGACGCAAGACAATCAACGCAATCGCGAACAGCACGCCCAATCCGGCCATGGCGAAGCCGACGATGCTCAACAGACGCAGCGGGGTGGTGGTCATGCAGGTGACCAGATCGAACATCAGGTTGATCAGGCGCATCGGGCTGTATTTCGAGTCACCGTGTTCACGCTCGGCGTGGGCCACGACGATTTCGGTGGTGTGACGGGCGAAGCTGTTGGCCAGGATCGGGATGAACGTGCTGCGTTCGCGGCAGGCGAGCATCGCGTCGATGATGGTGCGGCGGTAGGCGCGCAGCATGCAGCCGTAGTCGCTCATGGCGACGCCGGTGGAGCGTTGCACGGCGAGGTTGATCAGCTTCGAAGGATAACGGCGCAGCGCCGAGTCCTGACGATTGCCGCGCACGGTGCCGACCACGTCGTAACCTTTTTCGGCTTCGGCCACCAGCCGGGGGATTTCCTCCGGCGGGTTCTGCAGGTCGGCATCGAGGGTGATCACCACGTCGCCCTTGCACTGTTCGAAACCGGCCATGATCGCGGCGTGCTGACCATAGTTGCGGTTGAGAATGACCGCCACGAACGGGCTGTTTTCACGCCCGGCGGCTTCTTCGAGCATGTTCGCCGATTCGTCGCGGCTGCCGTCGTCGACCAGCACGATTTCGAAATCGTGATTCAGTTGGCGGCAGGCCGCCTCGGTACGACGCAGCAGCTCGGGCAGGCTTTCCTGTTCGTTGTAGACCGGGATGACGATCGACACGCTACGGATTGGATAAGGTTTCACAGGCGTTTTTCCATGATGTGTGCGATGGCACCGACCACCCGGTCAAGGTCTTGACCGGTCATGTCGGGGAACAGCGGAATCGAGCACAGCCGCGCCGAGTTCCATTCGGTGTTGGGCAGGTACAGGTCGGGGTCACGCTGGCGATACCAGGTGTGCAGGTGGGTGGCGATGAAATGGATACCGGTGCCGATGCCCTGATCCTGCAACGCCTTCATGAAGGCTTCGCGATCCATGCCGCAACGCTCGCTGTCGATGCGCAGGATGAACAGGTGCCAGGCGTGTTGCTGGGCATAGGCGGGCAGGGCCAGCGGTTGCACCGGCAGGCCTTCGAATTTTTGCAGGTAGCTGGTGGCCAGTTCGGTGCGCCGGGCGTTGATTTCGTCCAGACGTTGCAGCTGCACCAGGGCAATCGCGGCGTTGATGTCGGCCAGGTTGTACTTGAAGCCCGGTTCCATCACTTGCGCCTGCGGCTTGCGGCCACCGGTCAGACGGTCATAGGCGTCAACGCCCAGGCCGTGGAATTTGAGCATGCGCACGCGGCTGGCGAGCGCTTCGTCGTCGGTGACGAACATCGCGCCTTCGGCACAGGTCATGTTCTTGATCGCATGGAACGAGAAGATCGCCGTGCCTTGCGAACCGACGTGGCGCCCCTTGTAGCGGGTGCCGGCGGCGTGGGCGGCGTCTTCGATGACCGGGATGCCGTGCTTGTCGGCCAGGGCATACAGCGGATCGAGATCGAATGCAGCACCGGCGTAGTGCACTGGAATGATTGCCTTGGTTCGCGGGGTGATGGCCGCTTCGATGCGCGCAGCGTCGGTCATCAGCGTGTCGCGGTCGACATCGACAAACACCGGTTTGGCGCCCAGCAGGGAGATCATGTTGGCGGTCGAGACCCAGGTCTGCGACGGGGTGATGACTTCGTCGCCCGGGCCGATGCCCAGGGCCAGCAGCGTGATGTGCATGCCGCCGGTGGCCGAAGACAAGGCCACCGCGTGCTTGCAACCCACGTACTGCGCAAACTGCTCTTCGAGTGCCTGGTTTTTCGGCCCCGTGGTGATCCAGCCCGAGCGCAACACCTGCTCGACAGCGGCAATTTCCTCATCGCCAATACTTGGGCGGGAGAAGGGGAGAAACGCCTGACTCATGGGCACCTCATTGCAAAAAATAAAAGGATGGACTCACGTAACTGTTGGATCCAACCACAGCGTAGACACAGAAAAGCGCTCCTGCATCAATAACTTGGCAAAAAAAGCATGACGTCGGGGATTGATTGACTTTTCACGATTTGCCCGGCAGGTTGGGGCATAGCCACTACCGAACCTATGGGAATTAAGGTTATGCCGGTTTTTGTGAAAGGAACATGAAAAACCGGTTGGCGAATCGTTTATCTGTCACTTATACAGCCGCTGTTCAGGCTTCTGCCGTCCATCGCAGTTTTTTGTCGGACAGTGCCGCTCAAGTACCTTCTTTACTTCAAGTACATTGCATTTGTTAGTTGTTGTAGTGCTGTACGTTTTTTACTCAAGGTTTAACGTTTGATTGATTTAGTTGCTGCAACCCCCGACGCTCCAAAAACCAACCCGATGAGCCTGTACCTCGCGCGTTTGGCGCCCTCCAGCCAACTGACCATGCGTTACGTGCTGCAAGATGCGGCCGATCGCCTGGGCTTTGAAGACATGAATGTCGAAGAGATTCCCTGGCATGCCTTGCAGCCGGAAGATGTTGTTGCACTGGTCGCTGCATTGCGCGCAGACAACTACGCACCGAACACTTCTTCGTTGTATGTGAATGCGGTGCGCGGGGTGATGAATGAGGCCTGGCGCATGAGTCTGATCAGCCAGGAACATCTGTTGAAGATGCGCTCGGTCAAGGGCATTGCCGGCACGCGGCTGTCTCAGGGGCGCAATCTCAAGCGCACGCTGATTCACGAATTGATGGAAGTCTGCGCCGCCGACCCACGCCCGCAGGGCTTGCGTGATGCAGCAATCATCGCGCTGCTGTACGGTACCGGTATGCGCAAGTCGGAATCGGTGGATCTGGACCTGAATCAGGTCGACTTCAGCGAGCGCAGCCTGTGCGTCACCGCCAAGGGCAACAAGCAGTTGATCAAGTACGCGCCGGCATGGGCTTTCAGCAAGCTCGATGCATGGCTCGAACTGCGCCGCTCGCAGCTCAAGGAAGGCGAGAGCGACGATGCCTTCCTGTTCAACCGTATTCGCCGTGGCAGCCACATCACCCGCGAGCGGATCACCAAGCATGCGATCTACTACATCGCCCGCCAGCGCGGCACGCAGGTCGGGGTGAAGATCATGCCCCACGATTTCCGTCGCTCGTTCATCACTCGGGTGATCGAGGAGCACGACCTGTCGATCGCGCAGAAACTGGCGCATCACAGCAACATCCAGACCACCGCCAACTACGATGTGCGCGATGACAACGAGCGGCGGCGGGCGGTGGATCGCTTCGATCTCTGATCAGCTCAGGCCAAACACATGCGCCGCACCGAGTACCGACAGCTGCACCGCGCTGCCGGCGGGCGGCGCGTGCATGCCGGAGCTGCGCACCAGAATCGAACGGGCCGGATCCTGAGTCGCGGATGAGCTCAGTTCAACGGTCAGGGTGCAGGTGTTGCCGGCAAAATCGCGGTCGGTGACCAGCGCAGGGCAGCTTTGACCGTCAGACGCCACCTCGGCGATTTGCAATTGCTCGGGGCGCAGCATGATCTGCGCGGCGCCGCTGAAGCCGTTGCTGTTCACCGCCACCTGACCCAGATCGCAATGCGCCCAACCCGCCTCGATTCGCGCGGGCAGGACCACCGCTTCGCCGAGAAAGTGCGCGGTCTGTTCATCCTGCGGATAGCGGTAGAGATCCATCGGATGCCCGGACTGCACCAGCCGGCCGCTGCGCATAACCGCCAATTGATCGGCAAACGACAACGCTTCGCTCTGGTCGTGGGTCACCAGAATGGTGGTGACGCCGGCGTCTTCGAGCAGGCGCGCGACCATTTTGCGCATGGCACTGCGCAAACCGGTGTCGAGGGCGGAGAACGGCTCGTCGAGCAGCATCAGCCGTGGTTGCTGCGCCAGTGCACGGGCCAGCGAGACCCGCTGTTGCTGGCCTCCGGACAATTCGTGGGGCCAACGGTTGGCCATGTTGGCGTCGAGGGCGACGCTGTCCATCAATTCAAGGATGCGCTGGGTGCGGGCCGCACCGGTCAGGGCCAGGCCGAAACCGATGTTCGCCGCCACCGTCATGTGCGGGAACAACGCGCCGTCTTGCGGTACGTAGCCGATCTGCCGTTGATAGGCCGGCACTGCGTGACTGCGGTCGACCAGCGTCTGGCCGTTGAGGGTGAGGCTGCCGCTGTCGGGAAACTCGAAGCCGGCGATCATTCGCAACAGCGTGGTCTTGCCGGAACCGGAGGGGCCGACGATCACTGTGCGGCTGCCGGTCGGCACGTTGAGGCTGACGTCGTCGAGCGCCTTTTGCGCGCCGAAGGTTTTACTGAGGTTGAGCAGTTCGAGAGCGTTCATCGGCCAGCGGTACGCCTGGATTGGTGATAGAGAATGGCCGTCAGCGGCAGTGAAAGCAGGATCATCAAGAACGCGTAGGGCGCGGCGGCGGCGTAATCGATTTCGCTGGTCATCGCCCAGAATCCGGTGGCGAGGGTCCGCGTGCCGTTGGGCGCCAGCAGCAGGGTTGCGGTCAGCTCATTGGTGATTGCCAGAAACACCAGCGCTGCACCTGCCGCCGCGCCGGGGGCCGCCAGGCGCACGGTGATCAGCCACAATGCGCGTATCGGCGAGCGGCCAAGGCTTTGTGCGATGTTTTCCAGCTCGACCGGGGCCTGCGCGAAACCGGCACGCATGCTGACCAGTGCTCGCGGCAAGAACATCAGCAGGTAAGCCAGCAGCACGGTGATGGTGGTCTGGTAGATCGGCCGGGCGAAATGGATGGTCACAGTGACCAACGCCAGCGCGACGACAATGCCGGGCAGGGAGCTGGTGATGTAGTTGCAGCCTTCCAGCAAGCGCTGCAGTTTGCCCGGCGAGCGGATCGACAGCCACGCGATGGGAATCGCCGCGACACTGGTCAGCAATGCGCCGGCCACTCCGTAAGACAAGGTCTGCAGCAGCGCCGGCAGCAACTCGTCACCTTCCCAGACCTGCACGCCACCGGCCAGCAGCCAGCGGCCCAGCGTGAGCAACGGCACACCGAGTGCCAGCAGGCAGGTCAAGGTTTGCAGCAATAAAGCCAGGGTTGTCACGCCTCGGCCCAGTTGCACGCTGCGCTGATCCCGGGCGCTGCCGGAACCGACTCGCGCATAGCGGGCGTTGCCACGGGCGGCAGATTCGGCGGTGAGCATCGCCAGACAGCACAGCGCCAGAACGCCAGCGAGCATGTTGGCCGCCGGGCCGTTAAACGTCGATTTGAACTGATCGAAGATCGCCGTGGTGAAGGTGTCGAAACGGATCATCGCGTACAAGCCGTACTCGGCCAGCAAATGCAGACCGACCAACAACGCGCCACCGCAGATTGCCAGGCGCAATTGCGGCAACACCACCCGAAAGAACACCGCCCACGGCTTGAGTCCCAAGGATTGCGCGACGTCTTCAATCGCCGGATCGAGACGGCGCAAGGTCGCGGCAATCGGCAAATACAGAAACGGGAAATAGGCGATCACCGACACCAGCACACCGGCCGGCAGACCGTGGATCGACGGAATCAGGCTGACCCACGCATAACTGTGGACGAACGCCGGCACCGCCAGCGGTGCGACCGCCAGCACTGACCACAAGCGTCGGCCGGGAAGATTGCTGCGCTCGGTCAGCCAGGCCAGGGTGGTTCCGAGCAGGATGCACAGCGGCAGGGTGATCAGCACCAGCAGAACGGTGTTGATCAGCAATTCGCCGACCCGCGGGCGAAATATCAGGGCTTCGATGGTTGCCCAACCGGTGTACCACGCCACGCCGATGACGAACGCAATCGGCAGCAGTGACAGCAATGACACCAGCACCGCCGAGCTCACCACCCACGAACTGCCACGCCCGGCCAGCGTACGGGGCGGGTGAAGGAGGCTGGCGGCGGCCGTCGCAACGGCCGGTGCAGGCAAGGTTTCGGGCATCACTTAGAGCAATCCGGCCTGGGTCATCAGCTCGACGGCTTTTTTGCTGTCGAGGGTCGACGCATCGACTTTCGGCGCGTCGAGGGTTTTCAGCGGAGTGAGCTTCGGATTGGACGGCGCGTCTTTACCCACGGCGTATTCGAAGGAGGTGCCGGTTTCGAGAACTACCTGACCTTCCTTGCTGGTGATGTATTTGACGAACTTCTGCGCTTCATCCTGATGCTTGCTCGAGGCCAGCACGCCGGCGCCGGAGGTACTGACGAACGCGCCCGGATCCTGATGTTTGAAGTAGTACAGCTTGGTGTTTTTGCTGTTTTCGCCGGTCTTGGACTGATCGACGAAGCTGTAATAGTGGTAGATCACACCGCTGTCGATCTGCCCGGCGTTCACCGCTTTGAGCACCGCACTGTTGCCGCGATAGATCGTGGCGTTGGTCTTCATGCCCTTGAGCCATTCCAGCGTGGCAGCTTCACCTTTCTGTTGCAGGACAGCGGCGACGATCGCCTGGAAGTCCGCGCCAGCCGGGGAGGCGGCCCAACGGCCTTTCCAGGCCGGGGTGGCGAGGTCGAGCAGGGATTTGGGCAGGTCTTTTTCAGTCAGTTTGCTTGGGTTGTAGACGAACACGGTGGAACGGGCGGCGATGCCGACCCAATTGCCGTGGGCCGGACGGTAGGCGGAATCGACTTGCTCAAGGGTAGCGGGCGCCAGAGGGGCGAACAGTTTGGCGTTGTCCACCAGCACCATCGCCGGCGAGTTTTCGGTGAGGAATACGTCTGCCGGCGAGGCGGCGCCTTCCTGCACGAGCTGGTTGCCCATCTCGGTGTCATCGCCGTTGCGAATGGTCACCGGAATGCCGGTTTCCTCGGTGAAGCCGGCCACCCAGGCCTTGGTCAGCGTTTCATGCTGCGCGTTGTAGACCACCAGACCCACCGAATCGGCGGCAAAAGCCTGCCCGGTGCCGAGCAACGCAGTGGCCAGCAATGCGCGCTTGAAGAAGGATGGAAAGCGTGGATTCATTCGGGCAGCTCCTGTTTTCAGACGTTATGAGCAAACCCTCGCAGGAAACAATGCGAACGATTTGCAAGTGTCGAGTCGCGGCAATGTAGGGTGGCAAATGAGAAAAAAACGTCAAAGAAGCCGTTAATACTTGTCATTGCCATTCAAATTTACCGCGACTCTCCACTTTTGTCTTAACGTCATTGCTCAGGAGTGGGGGATGTAAGCCACGCTCTGGTCTTCACGCCCGTGGAATAGCTGCTCGCCACGGGTCGGGGTGGTGGTGATGACCTGGTGATCAGCCTTCAGCGCATCCAGTGGCACGGCGTCACCGGAACGATATTGCGCGACGAAGATCGTGCGTTGCGGATCCCAATGTTCCCCGCTGGTCCTTTCCAGCCAGGCGATCAGCGTCGCTGTGTCGCCATTGTGCGGGAAGTCCTCGATCGTTTCCGGCACGTAGTAGAACGGTGCACCACCGGTTTGCAGATACATCGGTACTTTGTTGTCGACCTCGATCATGACCATGCGCCATTGATTCAATGGTGCCTGCTGACTGGCCTGTTCGCGAACCTGCTCGCCGAAGCGGATGACACCGCCGCCGCTGTTGGTCCATGGGTAAAGCACACCCAGTACCGCAGCGAGCAACATAGTAGTGACAGCGAAGCCGATCTTCAGCCCACGGCCTTCGCTGTTGCGGGCGGCCATGCGCCGGGTCACCCACCAGGCACCCAGCAATTGCGCGAAGGGCACCAGCGGCAAGACGTAGTAGCTGCGGCGACTGCCACTGGCGGTGAAGAACAGCATCAGCAGCGCGAGCCCTTGAATCAGCCAGCGGGTATCCGGTTCGATGTGCTTCCAGTGGCGCGCGGCCACCCACAAGGCGATCAACCAGCACGGCGCCCATGGCAGGGTGTAGACCGGCAGGTAGATCAAGTAGGTGTAAATCGGCCCGAACTGATCGAACGGCTGGAAAAACCGCACGACGTTTTCACGCAGCACCAGGCCGAGGCCGCTTTGTTCGTAGTTGGGCGCACCGTAGAGGTGAGACAACAGGAACGGCGCCATGTAAAACGCCCCGGCGATCAAGAGCGCGCCGAACAGTCGCAGGTTCAGGTGACGTTTCCAGCGGTGTTCGCTGAGCAGGTGCGGCAGCAGCACCAGCCCCGGCAGGATGAAACCGATCAGGCCTTTGAACAGCGAGGTCAGCGACAGCAGGCCGAAGAACACCACGTAGCGCCAGAAGCGGGTGTCATCCGGGCCGCGCCAATACCACCAGACGGCCGCCAGCACGCCGCAGACGGTGAGAATGTCGGCGGTGGCGACTCGCGCCCAGAACACGAAATAGAAGGTGGTCGCCAGCATCCAGCCGGCGATCAGCCCGGTGCCTTTGCGAAACAGTTGCTCGCCGAGCAGGTACACCAGCCACACGCTAAGCCACGCGGAAATCACCGAAGACAGGCGTAACGACCAATGTCCCAGTCCGCCAGTGAACCAGGAGGTGGCGGTGATCAGCCAGTACGACAGCAGCGGTTTGTCGTAATAAGGACTGCCCTTGAGATAGGGGTCGAAATAATCGCCGCTTTGCAGCATCTGCAAGGCGATGTTGGCCCAGCGGGTTTCCGGCCCCCACAGCTCGCGACTGCCCAGGCCGAGCAATAACAGCAGGGCAGTCGCCGTCAGCAGAAGCAGCAATTGCCTCCGTTCAGTCCTGGTCCGGGTCATGGCTGGCTCTGGCTGAAGATGAGGATTTCGATCTGGCCACGGCGGTAGTGCTTGCCGTCTATCGGCAACAGCTCCAGTTGCTGCTCGTCAGAGGTGCTGTTGACGCGCATCACCACGCCCACCGAGCCTTTTTTGCGCGCTTCGGTCATCCATTCGCCTACGCCGTCGAGGCTGACCTTGCGTGAGGCCATGGCCGGGTCATCGAGGCCGTACTTGAGCTCGCCAACGGTGTTGAACAGGTCGACTTGCGGGCGGCGTAAACGCCATGACAATGCGGAAGCGGCTCCCAGGTCGTTACTCAGCAACGAGCTGGTTTCGCTCAGTTCCTGCTGATGTTCGGCAATGAACTGATCCGGCATCTTGCTGTTGACGATGGTCGCCGGCATCGCCGCTGGCAGCAATGCGACGAGCAGGCCGATGCCCAACGCCGGCATCGCCCACAGCGCCAGAGGGCGCAAGGCTTGCAGCGATCCGGCAATCAGCCAGCCGAGCAGCACGATATAGCCCAGCGACAGGCTGAACATTTCGGTGTGTTCGTAAATTTCACGGGTCGCTTGCAGATAAATCAGCGCGATCAGTGCGGCGATGGCCAGCACTACGTTGACCACACCGTTGATGCGTAAGACGCGGCCGTTCTGGTCAGCTATCCAGTTCATCACGGTGTAGCCCATCAACAGAGCCAATGGCAGCAGGCACGGCATGATGTAAGTCGGCAGTTTGCCGCTGCTCGCACTGAAAAAAGCCAGCGGCAGCAGGAACCACAAGGCGAGGAAGGCGATTTTCGGATCACGCTTTTCGCGCCAGGTACGCAGCAGCGTCGAAGGCAACAGCAGTGCCCACGGCAAGGTGGACGCAAACAGCAGCGGCAGGTAGAACCACCATGGTCGTGCGTGCTGTGCGTCTTCACCGGCGGCGAAGCGGCGGATGTGTTCGTGCCAGAAGAAGAACCGCCAGAAATCCGGTTCACGGGCATGCACGGCCAGTGCCCATGGCACGCTGACCAGCGCGGCCACCGCCACGGCAACCAGTCCATAACGCACCAGTTCACCGAAGCGCCGTTGCCAGATCATGTAGGGCAGGGCGATCAGCACCGGCAGCATCAGGGCGAGGAAACCTTTGGTCATCAGGCCCATGCCGCAGGCAAATCCCAACAAAGCCCAGCCGCCCAGGCGCGCGCGCGGGGTGTTGCTGTCGATGGCAAACCAGATCGCCACCAGACTCAGGTTGACCCACAAGGTGAACTGCGGATCGAGGTTGGCATAGCCGGCTTGTCCTGCGATCAGGCCGAAGCTCATATAAAGGAGGGCGCACGCGGCGCTGATTCGCGGGTTGTTCCACAGGCGCCGGGCCAACAGGTAGGCCAGCCACACGCTAACCCCGGAGCTGAGTGCCGAGGCGATGCGCACGCCGAACAGGTTTTCACCGAAAATCGCCTGGCCGATGGCGATCATCCAGTAGCCGGCGATCGGTTTTTCGAAGTAGCGAATGCCCATGAAGTGCGGCGCCACCCAGTTGCCGCTCTGCAGCATTTCCTGGCTGATCTGCCCATAACGGGTTTCATCGGGAATCCACAGACCGTGAGTCATCAGCGGCAGCAGATAAAACACCACGAATGCCAGCACCAGACCGGGTATCGCAAAGCGTTCGATCAGGGAGCTCTGGTGGAGGCGCGGCAAATTCAGCGCTGCATGGTGCAGCGGTTTGTTCTCAGACGTCATGACTGGACCTTGGTGCAGTACAAAGTGTGCGTTTCAGTGACGGCCCGGCGATTTCCGTAGCAGGCGCGGCACTGGGTTGAATGAATGCAGAGGCGAGCATGGCCGAGGGGCGTGTCCTGCATTCAGAGAACGGGTCTGCTTCCAGCTTTAAGTTCTCCTCGGGAAGACAAGCTTTAAAATGAAATATTTCCAGTTTTTCAGTCTGAAAAACATTTCTTATTACAACTTCATGCGCGCCAATACCCTGCGCCAGAGCATTGGCCGAGCTGTTTAGTGCTTGATTAAGTTTGCTGGTTACTTGGTCAATCGCTGCCAGCCTTCGGGGTTCATGATGCCGATTACATCAAGTTTTCCTTGTGCATCTATCCGGGCCAAAACAGTGCTGCCATATTCGGCGGCGACCGCGCGCGGGTAACCGGTCTGCCGTTCAAAGTCGGCGATGCAGCCGCTGTGGGTTACCAGAATCATGTTCTGTCCCGGGGTCTTGTGCGCCACCAATTCATTGCGCATCGTCGGGCCACAGGTTTCCAGCCATTCCGCCGCCACTGCATCGTGGCCGAGCATGTAATGCGCAGTCTGCATGGTGCGCGTCAACGGGCTGCTGAAGAACTGGGTCTTTTCCAGACCCAGTTGCGTAAAGCCACGGCCGACGTCGGCTGCAGCAATGCTGCCAGCCTGGGTGATACCGTCTGCCGGCCCCAGACAGGGATTGGTCGAGCGGTCGCAACGTTCGGTATGTCGCACCAGTGCGACGACCTCACCGGCCTGCCAGGCCTTCACCCATTCCTGGGTAGCCGACGCACTCGCATAGCGCAGGTTGGGGGGCGAACGTTGCATCCAGACGAAGCCGCAAATCAGTGCGATCAGCAGCAAACCGACGGCAATGATTGCCCAAGTGCGCGGACGAGACAGGTCCCATCGCTTGGACGCTGATTGTACTTGTACTAATTCAACCACAACGTTGCCCCTTGTCATTCCCGAGTTCCATTCAGTCAACACGCAAAGTGCAACGTAAGCTCCAGGAGATTAGTTACTTTACGGGGATCTGCTTGAATGGCTGCTGAACACTACGTTCAGAGTCGTGGCGGGGCAGTGAAGAACATGTGAAAAATTTGCGAGAGAAGCGCAGGTATTAGCGGAAAAGTCTATTTGATAACTAAACTCAAATAGTCGTTTTGTTTGTTTTGGCCACTTAACAATGGCGCCAGTGGAGGCGAAGCTGCGACTTTGGATAACGTCGTGGCGCAGCTGCTTTCAGCCCCCGACATCAGCACTGGAGTCATTGAACCGGATGGACCTCAAGCAAAGCCTCGCCAATCGGATCGTGATTGTGTTCGCCTTGATGAGCGCGGTGGTGGCCGGTGTCTTCGCGATGGGCATTGTGGCTACCGTGCATGTCGTGGAGCACAAGTTGACCATGACCGCCCTCAGCGGTGGGCTGCGCCGGTTGTTGGCGATGGACGACATCAACCAGTGGCGCCACGAGCCGGAAAAGAGCGAACTGTTTTTTTTCGAGAACGGCCCGGGGCCCATGGCGCTGACGCCGCAACTGGCGGAACTGCCCGTGGGGTTTCAAGAGATCACGTTCAACGGCGACGACTTCTATGCGATGGTCGAGGCGGTCGGTGGCCGCAAATATGTGCTGTTGCGCAATCAGGAAAGCTTCGAACAGCGTGAACACCTGCTGTTCGTGGTGGTGATTGTCGGGTTCATCCTCAGCGTCATGCTGGCCGTCGCGCTCGGCAGGCTGCTGGCGCGGCAGGTCATGGCGCCGGTGATTCGCCTGGCAGGGCAGGTGCGGCATCGTGATCAGTTGATCGCGTTGGCGCCGGCCCTGCATCCGGATTACGCCGATGATGAAGTAGGGGAGCTGGCCCTGTCTTTCGACCAGACACTCGGCCGGTTACGCGAAACCCTGAACCGCGAAAAACTCTTCACCAGTGATGTCAGTCATGAACTGCGCACACCGTTGATGATTCTGGCCAGCTCCTGCGAGCTGTTGCTGGCCAACCCCTCGCTGGATCAGCGTTCCACTCAGCAGGTCACACGCATTGCCCGGGCCAGCGCTGAAATGCGCCAACTGGTCGAAACCTTCTTGATGCTGGCGCGCAAGCCGGAAGAGCTTGGCACCGAATCCACTTGCACACTCAAATCGATCGCCGACGCCCAGGTGGAAATCTGGGGGCGACTCATTCGTGAAAAGGGCCTGGAATTCATCTACGAGCCGCAACTGGCGGGCACCACGCGTTATGACCTGACGTTCTTGCAGTCGGTCATGGGCAATCTGTTGCGCAATGCCTGGCACTACACCGATCAGGGCTTTGTAAGGTTGACCCTGCTCAAGGGCAGCTTCGTGGTCGAGGACAGCGGCATCGGTATTCCGGAGGAGAAACGTCACGCGATGTTCCAGCCATTCGTGCGCGGTGACGAACAGCGCGGTGAAGGCCTTGGGCTGGGATTGTCGCTGGTGCAGCGGATTTGCAGCCATCAGCGCTGGCAGGTTCAGTTGGTGACTCGCGAACCCAACGGCTGCCGTTTCACCGTCACGCTGTCGGCGGCTCAGGAGGCCGAAGGGCAGACGCGAGAATTGCCCGCCGCCTGATTGATCAGAGCAGCCAGGCGCTTGACGTTGTTCTGTTGCGCGGCCACCAGTTCGTCGATGCTCGGGCCGGACGGAGTTTGCAAGGTTGAATGGCAGGTCAGCAGAGCATTGTCCGCCGCACCGCTGGGACGCAGGCGCCATTTGACGTCGATCAGCCCGTACTGGCCGGGGATCGAGTCGAAACGCTGCACATCGATGCGCACCGAGACGTTGCCGCGACTGCCGGTATTGCTCAGTTGATCGTTCAAGGCACTGCGCAGCTCATCCGCCAGACTCGCCCCCCACCACTGGGTTTCCAGAATCGCCAGGCCATTGTTGCCCTGACGGATGACGATTTGCGGGCGGTCGACCTGCGGCGGCACGCTGATCCCCTCGATCGGAATCTGCGCGCCCGAGCGGGACGGCGGCAGTTGCACCGGGGTCAGGGTGTGAAAGTTGATCGGCTCGCTGCGGCAGGCGCCCAGCAGCATGAACGCAGCGAGCACGGTGATCTTCAGCGGTAAAGCCATGGGGGAGCTCCTGTGCTCAATTGCGCGGCGGTCCTTTCAGATCAAGCGGCGCCGCGTTGTCGGGACGACCGCGAATCAGCGATTCCGGATGGCGACCGAGATAATCCGACAGCTCACGCAGCGAACGCGACATGCGCCCGAGTTCGTCGAGGGTCTCGGTGAGTTTCTCGCGCTGTGGCGAATCTTCGGCCAGGGTCGAGCTGGCGGACTGCAAGGTCTTGCTGACGTCGGCCAGGGTGGTCTGCACGCTTGGCAGGGTTTTCGCGTTGAACTGGGTCAGGCCTTTGCGCAGCTCGACGAGGTTGCTGTCGAGGTTGCCGGCAATCCGTTCGACCGGCAGTTTGTTGAGCTTGTCGACCACGGCTTCGAGTTTTTCCTGCAACTGTTCGAGGCTGCCGGGCACGGTTGGCAAGACCACCGGCCGAGCCGTCGCGTCGAACGCAACTTTCTCGGCTTTCGGGAAGAAATCCAGCGCAATGTACAGTTGCCCGGTCAGCAGGTTGCCGCTGCGGGCCTGGGCGCGCAGACCGTTGTCGACGAAGGTGCCGAGCAAACGAATGCCGGCGGCTTCGTCGTCGGGATCGTGCTTGAATTCGGTCAGCATCTTTTTGTAGGCCTGCCCCAGGCGCTGGGGGTAAATGACGATGCCGACGTTAAGCGGGAAGCTGCGTTTTTTCGCGTCGAAGTCCAGGTTGATCCCGACGACCCGGCCGATCTCCATGCCGAGAAACTCTACCGGTGCATCGACCTTGAGCCCGCGCAAGGACTGTTCGAAGCGCAGCACCATGTATTGCGCCTTGCCGTTGGGCGGGGCGAGGGCGGTCTGCTGATCGGCGAACAGTTCGAAATCCTTGTCGTCGGCGGCTGCCACATCGTTGGGGCTGTAATCCGGCGCACGGAAGGCAATGCCGCCGACCAGCATGGTCGACAGCGATTCGGTCTTCACTGCAAAGCCGTTGGCGCCGACATTGATGTCGATGCCGCTGGCGTTCCAGAACCGGGTGTTTTCGGTGACGAACGCGTCGTTCGGCGAATGGATGAACACCTCGATGTCCACGCCCTTGCCCTCGGGGTTGAGCGTGTAGGTCACCACCTGACCGACCGGAATCTTGCGGTAGTAAACCGGCGAACCAATGTCCAGCGAGCCGAGATCCGGCGCATGCAGCATGAAGCGCTTGCCCGGTTCGCCGTAAGTGATCGGGGGCGGGTTCTCCAGGCCCTTGAAGTGTTTGGCGCGGCTGTCGGACTGGCCGATGTCGGCGCCGATGTAGTCGCCGGAGAGCAGGGTGTCGATGCCCGACACACCACCTGCGCCGATGCGCGGGCGCACGACCCAGAAGTGCGAGTCTTCGCGGGTAAAGGTTTCGGCCTGCTTGGCCAGTTTGATCGTGGCGTCGACGCTCTTCTGATCGCCGCTCAACTCGACGTCAGTCACCTGACCGATCACCACATTGCGGTATTTGACCTCGGTCTTGTTGGCGGTCAGGCCACTGCCGGTCTTGAAGTTGACGACGATGGTCGGGCCTTCCTGCATCAGGTTGTGCACCACCAGCGAAATACCGACCAGCACCGCGACGATCGGCACGATCCACACCAGTGAAATACTGAAGCGACGCGTCTTGATCGGCGCTTGGCCCGGTGCTCGTGGCTCATCGGCGGCTGACGACTTCATCCATGTCCTCCTCGGTTTTGTGGATGCTGAGCGTCAGGAACGCAAAAGCACTTCATCAATATAGAAGTGCTTGGCGATAGAGCAAATAAGCGAGGAGATGGTTACGTGGTGGATGCCTCAGCCGAGGATTTCACGCAGGCGATACCAGAACATGCCCAGTGCCAGCAGCGGCGAACGCAGGGCCGGGCCGCCGGGGAAGGTCATGTGCGGCACCGCGCTGAACACATCCATGCCCTGACTGTGGCCGGCGTGAATCGCTTCGCCCAGCAGCTTGGCGCACCAGTGCGTGACGTTGAGGCCGTGCCCGGAGTAACCCTGAGCGTAGAACACGTTCGGCTGCTGCTGGAGCCGGCCGACCTGCGGGAAACGGTTGGCGGTGATGCCGATCTTGCCACCCCATTGATAGTCGATGCGCACGTCCGCCAGTTGCGGGAAGACCTTGAGCATCTTCGGCCGCATGTAGGCAGCGATGTCTGCCGGATCGCGTCCGGAATAATGACAGGCGCCGCCAAACAGCAGGCGTCGATCCGCCGAGAGCCGGTAGTAATCGAGGCCGACTTTCTGGTCGCACAACGCGAGGTTGTGCGGGATCAATTGCGCGGCACGTTCCTCGGACAGCGGCTCGGTGGCGATGATGTAACTGCCGGCGGGCAGGACCTTGCCGCTGAGTTGCTGTTCGAGTTCATCCAGATGCGCATTGCAACCGAGCACCAGACTGCCGGCGCGGACGCTGCCAGTGGCGCAGCGCACTTCAACGGTTTCGCCACGAATGATCTGCAGCACCGGGCTTTGCTCGAAGATTCGCACACCGAGGGACGCCGCCAGACGCGCTTCGCCTTGCACCAGATCCAGCGGGTGCAGATGACCGGACCCCATGTCGATCAGACCACCCGCGTAGATGTCGGCGTTGACCACTTGCTGACGGATCAGCTCCGGGCCGACCAGACGGGTCTGGTGTTGATAACCGAGTTTGTCGAGGCTGACCTGTTCGTCCTTGAACGCTGCGAATTGCGCCGGAGTGTTGGCCAGCTCGCAGAAGCCCCAACGCAGGTCGCACTCGATGGCGTTCTCGGTGATGCGCTGGCGCACCAGTTCCACCGAGTCGATCCCGGCGCGCTGCAAGTAACGCACGCCGTCATTGCCGACGTAACGGGCAAAGCCTTCGACCTCATGACCGATACCGCGAATCAACTGACCGCCGTTGCGCCCGCTGGCGCCCCAGCCAATGCGTCGGGCTTCAATCAACACCACCGACAGCCCGCGCTGCGCCAGTTCAATCGCGGTGTTGACCCCGGTGAAGCCGCCGCCGATCACGCAGACATCGGCGGTGAGGTCACCGTCGAGTGCCGGCCAGGGCGTACTGGCCCGGGCCGAAGCTGCGTAATAGGAGCGGGCGTGTTCTTTGCTGTACTGGTTCATTTGTTCGACTTCACTTTGCTCCAGGACCGGGTCATCAGACGCATGATCGACTGGGGCGGGGTAGAGGAGATGTAGAGCTTGTCCAGCACCGCCTGCGACGGGTAGACCTCGGGATTGTTCACCAGCGCCTGATCCATGTACTGCTTGGCGGCCGGGTTCGGGTTGGCGTAACCGACCGAAGCGCTGACCTTGGCGATCACTTGCGGATCGAGCAGGTAATTGATGAAGGCGTGGGCTTCCTTGGTGTTGCTGGCGTCGGCCGGGATCGCCAGCAGGTCGAACCACAGGTTGGCGCCTTCCTTCGGAATCGCATAAGCGATGTTCACCCCGTTCTTGGCTTCCTTGGCGCGGTTGGCCGCCTGGAACACATCGCCGGAGTAACCGAAGGCTACGCAGATATCGCCATTGGCCAGATCGGAAACGTATTTCGAGGAGTGGAAATAGGTGATGTACGGGCGAATGCTCAGCAGTTTCGCTTCAGCCTTTTTATAGTCTTCCGGGTTTTCGCTGCGTGGGTCCATGCCCATGTAGTTGAGGATCGCCGGAAACACTTCGTCCGCCGAGTCCATCATTGACACGCCGCACTGGGTGAGTTTCTTCAGGTTTTCCGGCTCGAACAGCACGGCCCAGGAGTCGATGTGATCGATGCCGAGCACAGCCTTGACCTTGTCGACGTTGTAGCCGATGCCGTTGGTGCCCCACAGGTATGGGACCGAGTGCTGATTGCCCGGGTCGTTCTTTTCGAGCAGTTCAAGCAGCTTGGGATCGAGATTTTTCCAGTTCGGCAACTGCTCGCGATCGAGTTTGAGGAACGCGCCGGCCTTCACCTGACGCGCGAGGAAGTGGTTGGACGGCACCACCACGTCATAGCCGGTACGGCCGGCGAGCAGCTTGCCTTCCAGGGTTTCATTGGAGTCGAAAACGTCGTAGATCACCTTGATCCCGGTCTTGGCCTGGAAGTCGGCGAGGGTGGTTTCACCGATGTAGTCGGTCCAGTTGTAGACGCTGACCTGTGGCTGGGCCAGGGCTGCGGTGCTGCACAGCAGCGCCAGTGCGGCGGGAACCATGGATTTCAATAGACGCATATCGACACCTCTTGGAATTATTGGAGTTTTTCAGGTGGTTCTGGATTTTCAGATGGATCATTGTTCCCCTGCTCTTTGTGGGAGGGGGCTTGCTCCCGAAGAGGCCGGTACCTCCAACATTACAGCTGGCTGATACACCGCTTTCGGGAGCAAGCCCCCTCCCACAAAAAGCCATGCCATGGAGGAAGGGGATTTGTGCTGGAGTCAGACGCTCAGCAGCAGAAACTCGCGCTCCCACGAACTGATCACGCGCTTGAAGTTTTCATGCTCGGCGCGTTTGACCGCGACGTAGCCGCGCACGAATTTGTTGCCCAGGTAACGCGCAACGGTGTCGCATTCTTCCATTTGCGTCAGCGCGTCTTCGATGGTGATCGGCAGGCGCAGGTTGCGGCGTTCGTAGGCGCGGCCTTCGACGGCGGCACTCGGTTCGATGCCTTCGACCATGCCGATGTAGCCACACAGCAGGCTCGCGGCGATCGCCAGATACGGGTTGGCATCGGCGCCCGGCAGGCGGTTTTCCACGCGCATGGCTTCCGGCCCGGAGGTCGGCACACGCAGGCCGACGGTGCGGTTTTCTTCGCCCCACTCGACGTTGACCGGTGCCGAAGTGTCCGGCAGGAAGCGGCGTAACGAGTTCACGTTCGGCGCGAACATCGGCAGCACTTTCGGGATGTACTTTTGCAGGCCGCCGATGTGATGGCGGAACAGCTCGCTCATCTTGCCGTCGGCATCGGCGAAAATCGGCTTGCCGGTGGCGATCTCCACCACGCTCTGGTGCAGGTGCATGGCGCTGCCGGGTTCGTCGCCAATTGGCTTGGCCATGAACGTGGCAGTGACGTTGTGCTTGAGCGCCGCTTCGCGCAGGGTGCGTTTGAACACGGTGATCTGGTCGGCCAGATCCAGTGCGTCGCCGTGCCGGAAGTTGATTTCCATCTGCGCCGGGCCGTCTTCATGGATCAGCGTGTCCAGATCCAGACCTTGCAGCTCGCACCAGTCGTAGACGTCTTCGAACAGCGGATCGAATTCGTTGGCGGCATCGATCGAGAACGATTGCCGACCGCTTTCAGCCCTGCCCGAACGCCCCAGTGGTGCCTTGAGTGGCAGGTCCGGGTCTTCGCAGCGCTGGGTCAGGTAGAACTCCATTTCCGGCGCCACGATCGGCTTCCAGCCCTTGTCGGTGTACAGCTGCAGGACTTTTTTCAGCACGTTGCGCGGCGACAGTTCGATCGGGTTGCCGAACTTGTCGAAGGTGTCGTGGATGACGATGGCGGTCGGCTCGATCGCCCATGGAATCACATACACGGCGTCGCTCACCGGTTTGCAGACCATGTCGATGTCGGCCGGGTCGAGCAGGTCGTAGTAGATATCGTCGTCGACAAAATCCCCGGTTACCGTTTGCAGCAGCACACTTTCCGGCAGGCGCATGCCTCGCTCATGCAGGAACTTGTTGGTCGGTGCGATCTTGCCGCGGGCGATGCCGGTCAGGTCGCTGACCACACATTCAACTTCGGTAATCTTGTGATCTTTCAGCCACGTGAACAGCTGATCGAAAGGGGCATTCATAAAGACCTCGTTATTGGTTTTATAGACGCCGGGGAGGGCGGGTTTCATCTTCCGCCCCTTCCCCTGTGGCGCGTTGACGACTATCTTGGGCGTGCCTTGCCGTTCCATCTATCCACTTTAAGCAGCACCAAAGCGCACCAAAAGAGTGCGCAAGGTCTCCCATGACAACGTGTAATCCGCTACAGGTTCAGGCTTTCAATACCGCTGATGTCACCGAGCAAATCCGCGCCACGCCGGGTTGGGTCCAGCATTACCAGCAGATGTCTCCCGGACATTTCGCCGGGCAGATTCGCTATCTGGACCTGGAGGGTGTGCAGGTCTACGAAGAACAGATGAACACTCGCGTCGAGCAGACATTCAGCGCGCCATCGGGGGCCTTGGCCTTCTGTTTCGATCGCAGTGACAACGCGCTGTATCTGCTCAACGAAGACAGCCGCAACATCTGGATCACCCCGGAGAACTACCAGGAAATTGCCGTGGTGTTCGGCCCGGAATTCGTCCGTCAGCACGGTCTGGATGTGGCGAGACTCGAAGGATTGTTCATGGCACCGCTTAACTGCGGGCAGAACGCCTTGTTCAGTCGCTGGTTAAGCTCAACTCTCACGAAGTTGTCGCAAGCTGTTGATCCGTTTGATAAAGACTCACTGACTCAGCAGTTACTCGAAGACTGCCTGTTCATCCTCGACAACGCACACACCCGTCTTGATCGCGGCGGATTACAGCGGCGTAGCGAAGAACGGATGATCATGAAGCGAGTAGGGGAGTGGGCGGCAGATTCGCCGGAAGACACCGTCAATCTGCTCGAACTGTCGAAGGTCGCAGGGGTGCCGTTGCGGCAACTACAGCAGGCGTTCAAGGCCTACACCGGGATGACCCCGAGTCACTGGTTGCGCCTGCGCCGGCTGAACAGTGCACACCGCGAATTGCTCAAGCGCCGGCCCACGGAAACCACCGTGGCTGAGGTGGCGATGCGCTGGTCGTTCTGGCATCTGGGGCGGTTTTCCAGCAGTTATCGGGCGCTGTTCAAAGAGCTGCCGAGCGAGACGCTGAAACGCTAGAGATTGCAGTAACGGGCAAAAAGATCTTTGTGTCCCAAGCGAAGTTAAATAGAATCAGTCTCATTTGAATCTAACTTCGCGCAGGGTCTCTTGAGATGATTGAAGCCGCCACGCCATCTGAGCAGAGCCTGCACGCGCTGTACCGCGATCACCGAGGCTGGCTGGAAACATGGCTGCGTCGACGCATGGGCAACGCGTGGGATGCGGCGGATCTGAGCCAGGACACCTTCATGCGCGTGCTGTGCAGCGCGCAACCGATTGCCGACATGCGTGAGCCCCGCGCCTATCTGCTGACCGTGGGCAAGCGTCTACTGAGCAACTTCTACAGCCGCCGCAGTCTGGAAAAAGCCTACCTCGAAGCCCTCGCGCAACTGCCGGACGAGTGCGTGCCATCGCCCGAGCAGCGTTGGCTGCTGCTGGAAACCCTGCAAGCGCTGGATGAATTGCTTGATGGTTTGCCGCGAGCAGTGCGCCGGGCGTTTTTGTGGAGTCAGCTTGAAGGCCTCGGTTACCGCGAAATCGCCGAGCGCCTGCAAGTGTCCGAGCGCACCGTCAAACGTTACATGGCGCAGGCCTACGAGCATTGTCTGCTGGTGGATCTTTGATGCGCGTTGCCCCCAGCGATGAAGCCCGCGAAGTCGCCCGCGCCGCCGCGCAATGGTTGGCGTTGATTGAGTCCGGCGAAGCGGGCGCTGACGATCATGCGCAATTGCAGGTCTGGCGCAACAGCGATAGCCGGCATGAACACGCGTGGCAGAAAATCCAGCGCTTGCGCGAACGGTTTTCCGCTCTGCCTTCTGCGCTGGCCATGGCTACGCTGGATCGTCCGGACGCTGCGCGTCGGGCCGCGCTGAAACGCGCGCTCGGCATCGCGGCACTGGTGCCGGCGGCCTGGCTGATCAGTCGGCAACTGCCGCTGGATGTCTGGCGCGCGGATTTGCACACCAGCACTGGTGAACACAAGCGATTGCGGCTCGCGGATGGCAGTTCGTTGCAGCTCAATACCGACAGCGCCGTCAATGTGGATCTTGCTGCCGGTCAGTTGACACTGGTGCGTGGCGAGATGGCGCTTGACGTGCCAGGCGACTCAGCCCTGATCATCAATGTGCCGTACGGGCGGATCATCGTCAGTCACAGTGAGATTTGCGTGCGTCTCAATGAGCGTGACTGCAATGTGTCGGTGGTCCGTGGCTCGGTGCAGTTGCAACCGTCAAGCGGGCTAGCGCTGTTACTCAATCAGGGACAGCAGATCAGGCTGCAGGCTTCTGGCGCGGGTTCTGTCCGAGCGTTTGACGCCTCGATGCCGAGCTGGCGCGACGGTGTACTGATGGCGCAAAACCAGCCGCTGGGGGATTTTCTGCGTGAATTGAGCCGTTACCGCCCAGGCGTGCTGCGCTGGGATCCGGAGCTGGAGGCGCTGCGCATCACCGGCAGTTTTCGCCTGGATAACACCGATCAAGTGCTCTCGCTATTGGCTGCCAGCCTGCCGATCGACGTGCAGAAACGCACGCGCTTTTGGGTCTCTCTCGTTCCGCGAAAATTGTCCCAGTCCAAAAAAACAGTCTGAGACCTGTCCCTTTTTTTCGCCTCGCTGGTCATTCCAGGCAAGTGAACCAAATCGAGAGCTTTTTCCTATGCCTGCAGTATTTCCAGGTCGTTTGCGTCCGTTGTTGCAGTTGAGCCTTTTGTTGAGCCTGAGTGCCAGCCCCCTGTTGATCCCCAGCAGTTGGGCGGAAAGCGCCGACCGCCGCGGTTATCAGGTGCCGGCCGGCAGTCTGGGTGCTGCGCTGACCCGTTTTGCCGGACTGGCCGGGGTCAATCTGTCGGTAGATCCGGCCTTGGTCAGCGGGCGCAACAGCAATGGTTTGTCGGGTGAGTTTGGCGTGGAGGAGGGCTTTACCCGGTTGTTGCTGGGGTCCGGTCTACAGCTGCAACCGGCGGGCGACCGCGCTTTCACAGTCATTCCTGCGCCGGACGGCGGCAGTCTGGAACTGGCACCCACTTCGATTCTTGGATCGACGGGTGGCACGGATTCAGAGGTTTTTGCCGGTGGCCAGGTGGCGCGCCGTGGTTCGCAAGGACTGCTGGGTTCCAGGGATTTCATGGAGACCCCGTTCAGCATGACCACCTACACCAGCGAAACGGTGAAAAACCAGCAGGCCCGCACTCTGGGCGACGTGATCGCCAGCGATCCCTCGGTGCGTGCGACCAACCCCGCAGGCGGCCGTTATGAGCAATTCACCATCCGCGGTTTCAGCCTGTTCAACAGTGATGTTTCCTACAACGGGCTCTACGGGGTTCTGCCCACTTACACGATCGACATGGAAATGGCCGAGCGCGTCGACATCCTCAAGGGCCCGAGCCAACTGATCAACGGCATTTCGCCGCGGGGCAGTGTAGGAGGGGGGATCAACGTGGTGCCCAAGCGCGCCGGCGATCAGCCAAATACATCGCTGACGGCCAGTTACGCCTCGAACAATCAGCTCGGCGGCGCCGTCGACATCGGCCGTCGCTTTGGTGAGGACAACCAGTTCGGCCTGCGTTTCAACGGCGTCAAACAAGCGGGTGACACTGAATGGGATCACCAGAGCGTCGATCGCGACATGGCAGTGCTGGGCCTGGATTTTCGCGGTGAGCGCCTGCGGCTTTCCACCGATATCGGTCACACCGAGCGCGATACCGATGCACCGCAAGAACGTGTGCAGGTCGGTGCAAACGCGAAAGTTCCGGATGCTGATGATGTGCGCGACAACTACGCGCAACCCTGGAGCCAGGCGCGAACCAAAGATACGTTTGGCACGCTCAATGGCGAGTTCGACGTCAGCGATTCGGTCATGTTGTATGGCGGCGTCGGCGCCCGTAAAAGTAACCACGATTTCCTTCGGCATGCGGTGTCGGTGACCAACGACGCCGGCGACTTCAGTGTTCAACCGCGGGATTTCACCCGTGACGAAAATGTCCGAACCGCCACGGCGGGTGTACGCAGCTGGTTCCACACCGGACCGGTCAGCCACGAGGTCAACCTGGCGGCCAGTTACTTCTACATGGATTTCGAAAATGGTGGCGCGCGGTATGCGGCAGGGCGCAGCAATCTGTATGACCCGGTGGAAACCGCAAAGCCGCGCACGCCTACACGCTACGACGCCAGGGTCTACACGGAAAACCGATTCAGCGGCGTCGCACTGTCCGATACGCTGGGGTTCTTCGATGATCGCCTGTTGCTGACCCTTGGCGCTCGCTGGCAAAGGGTTCAAGTCGACGACTGGAGCGATGATGTGAAGGGTGACACAGCCTATGACGAAGAAAAACTCTCGCCATCGGGCGGCATTCTGTTCAAGGCGACGGACAAGCTCTCGCTCTACGCCAACTACATGGAAGGCCTCAGCCAAGGGAAAATTGCGCCATCGACGTCGATCAACGAGGATGAAATCTTCCCGCCTTTTATCAGCCGACAAGTCGAAGTCGGGGCCAAATATGACGCGGGTTCGTATGCGCTTACAGCGTCTGTGTTCCGGATCAAACAACCTGCTTATGAAACCAACGCCTCGACACGAGTCTTCGGCCCGAACGGCAAACGACAGAACGATGGTGTGGAATTGAGTGTGTTCGGCGAGCCGTTCAAAGGGTTTCGATTGCTCGGCGGCGTGATGTATATCGACAGCGAACTGACCCAGACCACCAATGGAACCTTTGACGGTAACCGCGCGCCCGCGACACCCAAATACAACGTCAATCTTGGCGCAGAGTGGGATGTACCCAATGTGCAGGGGCTGACGCTGACAGGCCGTGGAATCTATTCGAGTTCGCAGTATCTGGATCAGTCCAACCAGAAGGAAATCGACTCATGGGAGCGATTCGACGTGGGGACGCGTTACGCCTTTAAACTGGACGACAAGACCATCACCGTACGCGCCAATGTCGAGAACGTATTGGATAAACGCTACTGGAGTTCCGCGGGCGCATCAGATGACAGTGAACCCGGTTTGACGCTTTCGACGCCACGGACTTATCTGCTATCGGCAACGGTGGATTTCTGAATTGCTTTCTTGAATAAAAGGGTCACTTAAAAGGAGGGTAAAATCTTCTAAATTCAGCGATCTACTGTTAACTACACTAAATAGCCGTTTAGTAGAGCTATCGTAAAATAAGCCGCCATCCACCGGAGCAGACCATGTCTCAACGCACAGTAAACGCACAGGCCTTGATTCAGGCGCTGGATCTGCAATCTCACGTGGAAGGCGGTTATTTTCGCAGAACCTATCAGGCCGATCATAGAGAGATGCTCGATACCGTCGGTGGCCCACGGTACCTGATGACATCGATTTACTACCTGTTGACCGAACAATCACCAGTGGGCCAGTTTCATTTCAATCATTCCGACATTGTGCATTTTTTCCATCTGGGCGATCCCATCGAGTACAGCATGATCCATGCTGACGGCTCGCTGGAAACGCTGGTAATGGGCAACGACATTCTGGCGGGACAGCATCTGCAAATGCACGTGCCTGGCGGAATCTGGAAAGCTTCGCGACTGCTCGAGGGAGAACATGGATTTGGCTTGATCAGCGAGGCCGTGTCGCCGGGATTTGATTTTGCGGATATGGAGATGGGTGATCGACGCAAACTGATTGCGCAATTTCCACAGCACCGGATGCTGATTGAAAAACTGACGCGGGATGCTGATTGAAGGTCGCCAATTGCAGGCAAGGCCGAGGTTTTGAAAAGAGGACTCAGGGTAAAACTCTGGATTGAAATCTGGCGTGCAACCGGGCTAACCCTGAAACATCTTGTTACGTGTAATGTATATTATGTTAAATCACGTATTACGCTACGCGCCTTCCTGCACCAACATCTGTCTCCACTCCAACAATCACCCCAGCACCCTATAAATCTCAGAAACCACCTGCATCGTAGTGTCTTCGATTGTTCCCTCATTACGGCACAGAACCCAACCGTGCTCCTTGACCGCTTGCTCGAACATCTCCGTACACGACAAATGCTCTGCGTACTTCTGAATCACAGTGCCGCCCAATCCTCGCGATCTTGTCGCAGCCCTTGCCCATGAAATATCCGGATCGGTGACGACGCCAACATGCAGATCCGGCACGCGCACATCTCGATCCAGGTTCAACTGGAGAATCTCGGCAAACGGGATAGATCGGCGAAACGCTGCATCAGACGGATACCAGCGATCAATCAGGATAATGCTGTCCAGCGGCTGCTGCGTCAGTACGTGTCGGGAAATCCAGCGCCGACTATCAGCCAGGCGCTGGCACACAGCCCATTCCAGATCCCGGGAAGGATTTCTGACAAGCGAGTTGATCAGGGCCATGGTTTCACCCCGGAAAGGATCGCTTTTTCTCTCGCAGAGCCGGATGACTTTCCTGTTGCCGGCCCTTAGCAGCTTCGTAACGGCCTCCAACAGCGTGGTTTTGCCGGTGCCTTTGGGCCCATCCAGAGAAACAAACAGCGGACGATTCATTGTTCACATAACGATGGATTTACGGAGGGGTACTCTAACCGCATTCCTGGCATTCCAATGGCTGAATTGTCATTTCCAATGGCATGGCCCTGCCCTCACCCTACTTCACCGCCCTCCTCAGCTTGTTGCTGGAGAAATGACTGGAGACTGTTGTGGCCGTCTACGATCAGTCCTCTAACAAGCGCCTCATAGTGTTCGGCAGTAGTGAGATCTTGCAGATCGAAGCTTGCAGACCAACGGATGAACGTCTTTGACTGTCCAGTCAGCGAGGCTAATTGAACGGTAGCTACATAGTTGTCCAACGGTAACGGAGCCTCCTCGAAGCGATAAGACAGCATCGTATTGCGATCATCTACCGACAAAAGACGCTCCCTGACCACCGCACCGTCGACCAACGTGAGTTTGCGAATACAGCCAACCAATCCATCGGGCTGGTTGTCCTCAATGCTGCTTTCCAAAATGGAGGGATGCCATTTACCAATCTCACCAAACCTCTTCAACACGCTCCAGGCGTGCGCTATATCGCTGTCCAGAACAGCGGAGAACTCAACTAGCGGCATCGTGTACACCCTCAAAATCAACTGCTTTCGAACCTGACCTCTGCGCACGTCAGGTGGATGAACTCCGGTCCCGGTATGGATCAACCGGGATCGGAAGACGCTCAACCTTCGAACTGGTGATAAACCTTGGCAATGACCTTCCAGGCCCCGTCGATTTTGATCAGGGTCAGGTAATCGTTGTAATCAGCGCCGATTGCATCCTGTTCCATATCGACACGAACCACGGCGGTGGTTGGCGTGATCGCCAGTACGTCGAGTCGGGTGATGATGTTCGGGGCATCGCCGTTCTTCTCTACGAAATCAAACAGATTCCTGATCGGGCCGCCCAGCAGTTCACCATTGGTGAATCCGTACATCACAGCGTCTTTATGAAACGCCTGCGCAACGCTCTGTGCACTGCCCACACGCAGCCCTTCAACATACTGATTGGCAATGGCGATGACAGCGTTGTACTCAGCGGTGGGTACTGCCTTGATGTTTTTCGACATGGGTCTGTTCTTCCAGTAAGGACGAGGCGCGACGCACCTCGCCAATTGCATTCAACGGCTTAGGCGCTTGGGTGGGTGTGGTAGATCTTGCTGACAATCGTCCACTGACCTTCAACCTTCAGCAGGTTGAAAAAATCGGTGAAACGAAATCCTGAAACATTGTCGGTGTCGACCCGGGCGCTGGCTGCCGAGCCTACGATGTCGATGCGAACGATCGCTGCTTGCGCTTCCGGAGATGGGCGGAACGCGTTATCGATGACGTCGTACAGGTTCTGGATCGCACCGCCGACGAGCTTGCCTTCGTCGACCCCGAACATGGTGGCCTGCTGGTTGAATGCGGGCTTCATCAAGGCGCTGTCAGCTTTGGTACCACCTTCGTTGTACTGGCTGAGCACGTCGACGATTGCGTTGTATTCCTGAACATAAGTTGAAGTGGACATGAGGTATTCCTGAGTTGGTAAATGGCTGAAGAAAGCAAGGAAGGTTTACGGACGAGGCTCGGTAAACAGTCACCAATCCTGGCGCGTCGGCGAGATGATCAAGTCGTTGACGGTGACGTTTTCCGGTTGGTTGAGCGCGTAAATCACGGCCCCCGCGATATCGTCGGGGGCGATGGCAACTCGGTTGAGCGCTTGGGCAGCCTTGCGCCCTTCAGGATCACTGACCTTGTCGGCCCAGCCGGTATTGATGACACCCGGGCTGACCGTGTTGACGCGGATGCCGTGCTGCACACCGAGCTCCTTGCGCATGGACTCGGTCATGGCCTGAACGAAAAATTTTGTTGCGCTGTAAACACCGGCCGCCGGTCCGACCTGATGACCGGCAACAGAGTCCATATTGAGAATCTGCCCGGACTTGCGCTCCAGCATGAAAGGCAGCACCGCCGCCGTAGTGTTGAGGTAGCCTTTGATATTCACGTCGATCATCTTTTCCCAGTCCTGTACCGCCAGGTCGACCCAGTTGGAAAAAAGCATCAGCCCGGCGTTGTTCACCAGAATGTCTACGGTGCCGTAGGTCTCATGCGCAAATTGCGCGAGCGCTTGGGTTTGATGCGCCTGAGTCACGTCGGTGGTAAAAGCGACCACTTCGTTACCGCCCGCCCGCAACTCGGCGACAAAGCTTTCCAGACCCTGTTCATCCAGTGCAGCGGCCACTACGCGCACGCCTTGGGCGACAAGCGCGCGGGTGGTGGCGGCGCCGATACCGGAAGACGCGCCGGTGACGATGGCTACCTTGTTTTGCAGATAATTCATGCTCATTACCTCTTATCGATAAATGCCGTCGTTCAGGCGTTCGCGGTTGGCCAGTCGATGTAACCCTTGGCACCGCCGCCGTAGTAACTCTCGCGTGGCGCGATGGTGAGCTCGATCCCGCGACGCAAGCGCTCCACGAGGTCGGGGTTGGCAATGAACAAACGACCAAACGCCACCGCATCGATCCGCCCCTGCGCACGACGCTCTAGCGCCATCGGCAGGTCGTAGTTGTTATTGCCAATGAATGGCCCTTCGAACTGCGCACTCAGCGCGTCCAGATCCACGCCTTCCGGGACCGTGCGGGAGGTCGCCGTGGCGCCTTCGACAAAATGCAGATAAGCCAGATTGAATTGATTGAGCTGCTGAATCAGGTAACCGTAAGTCGCCATGACATTGCTGTCGGGAGGTGTATTTCCGGCATCGGGTGTGACTGGCGAGAGGCGAATACCGACCCGATCGCTACCCCAGATCGAAATCACGGCGGCGGTGACTTCCAGCGTCAGTCGAGCCCGGTTCTCGATGGAGCCGCCATATGGGTCAGTGCGTTGATTGGTGGAGTCGCGCAGGAACTGGTCAAGCAGATAGCTGTTGGCGGAATGCACTTCCACACCATCGAAACCGGCTCGCCGGGCATTCTCTGCGGCCAGCTTGTACTGCTGGATGATTCCAGGGATCTCCGAGGTTTCCAGTGCGCGAGGCATCGACACCTCGACAAAGCCTTTCTCGGTGTAAGTGCTGCCTTCGGCCTTGATCGCCGAAGGCGCTACTGGCGCTTCGCCGTTGGGTTGTAGCTCGACACTCGAAAAGCGCCCCACGTGCCACAACTGACTGACGATTTTGCCGCCCGCCGCGTGCACCGCGTCAGTGACTTTTTTCCAGCCAGCTACCTGTGCCTCCGACCAGATACCCGGGGTCATGGCGTAACCCCGCCCCTGGGGAGAAATATTGGTCGCTTCGGCGATGATCAAGCCTGCACTGGCGCGCTGGGCGTAGTAAGTCGCGTGCATTTCATTCGGTACGCCGTCTTCGGCCATTCGGCTGCGTGTCACAGGTGCCATGACAATTCGGTTAGCCAATTGGAGTGCGCCCATTTGCATGGGCGAAAAAAGGTCGGTGTCAAACGTGTTAGCCGTCATAAAGTCCTCGATTGAATAGACCGGTCGTCTAGTGAAGGGTTAAAAAAATACGCCTCTTTGTCAGCAGGCGTTTGCTGGTGATGATGCTGTTTCAAAAGCTGCCATCGTGTTCACGACTGTTACCGGCAGCGTTGCACCTGGTCACACAGGTGGTCGTTTGTATGACCCGTTCGTGAAGGCTCTAGCGCGACTTTCTCCCACTTGCTGATAACCAGCGGCGCAATCGCATTGCCCAGTACATTGAGCGTGGTGGTGCCGCTGTCGATAATCCTGAAAATGCCGGCGATCAATGCCACACCTTCCAACGGAAGACCGGCAGAGGCCAAGGTGGCTGACAAGATCACGATTGCAAACCCAGGCACACCTGCGGCGCCCTTCGAGGTCAGTACCATCGTCACGACCAACAGAATCTGCTGTGACAGAGACAGGTCGATCCCATAGAGTTGCGCCACAAAAATGGTCGCCACACCGAGAAAAATCGATGCGCCATCGAGATTGAACGCATACCCCACCGGCACCACAAAACTGACGATCCGACGCGGTACACCGTAGCTTTCCAGTTTGGTCATCAGTTGCGGCATGACGGCGGCTGAGGCGGCACTGGAAAACGCCAGAATCAACTCATTACGGAAGTAGCGGATCAACTTGAAGATGTTTTCGCCAATCAAATAACAAATGCCACCCAGTACCACTAAAGCGAACACCATCAGCGCCAGATACACCACCCCAATCAACTTGAGCAGCGGCAGCAGCGAGGCAAAACCAAACGTCGCGACGGTCGCGCCGATCATGCCAAACACCCCTATCGGCGCGTAGGCCATCACAATGGAAACCACCTTGAACATCGCATCGGAAAGGCTCTGAACAACCGCAATAAATGGCGCGCTTTTGTCTTTGGGCAAAGCATTCAACGCCAGCCCCAACAGCACAGCGAAGAACAGTACCGACAGCAACTTCGCTTCTGACATTGCCACTATCACGTTGTCTGGAACGATGTTCTGCAAAATCACCAGCGCCCCTTTGGACGGCTCAAGCGTGATCGATGCAGCGCCATGCGAAAGGCCTGAAATATCGGTTCCTCGTCCTGGTTCGAAGAGGTTGGCAAAACACAGGCCTATGACGATGGCCAGCGCGGTAATCGCAAAGAAGTAGCCGAGCGACTTCACACCCATACGCCCGAACGATTTGCTGTCACCGCCGCCCGCGATCCCCAAAATCATGCAACAGAACACGATCGGAACAACCACCATCTTCATCATCTTGATAAAGATGTCACCGAGCGGTTTGAGGATCTCCGCACTCACCCATGTCTGATAGTGCGGATGCGTATTGAAGTACCAACCTGCAAGCACGCCAAGCAATAGCCCGGCAACGATTTGCCACACCAAGGGAATACGTTTCATGTCTAGCCTTCTTGTTGGAATGAAAGGTCTGCGTCTATTCGCAGTTGCTAGAGTCATGAGCTTCCAGCTCACTTGAGATCGAATGGCACAAACGGGTTGTGCCATGCGTGTTCCTATTTAGCGAAGAGCTGGCTCATATCCTTGAACGCCTTGAATTCAAGAGCGTTGCCGCACGGGTCAAAGAGAAACATGGTGGCTTGCTCGCCTACCTGGCCTTTAAACCGAATGTACGGTTCGATCACAAACTCGGTACCAAACGACTTCAGACGTTCGGCCAGCGCTTCCCATTGTTCCCAACCCAAAATGATGCCGAAGTGCGGAACCGGGACATCGTGTCCGTCGACCGGGTTGCTGTGAACGCTCTCTTGTGAGGCTGTTTTCGGATGTTCGTGGATCACCAGTTGGTGACCATAAAAATCGAAATCGACCCATTGCGTGCTGGAGCGCCCTTCTTCAAGACCAAAGACCTCACCGTAGAAGGTGCGCGCCGCAGCCAGGTCATAAACAGGGATCGCGAGGTGAAATGGCGAGAGGCTCATCAGAACTCCAAATATTTTTTGTTGGTTGGCGAACATTTCCACCGTCATCAGCTCTCTGGGTTCAGCCGGTGCCGGGGATGGAAAACATCCTAGGACGGAAAACCAAACATAAAAATCAATATATATTTCTCAGAAACACAATTAATATTTGTGAATGATCAAAGAACTGAAAACACTCATTGCGGTGGCGCGGGAAGGCACATTCGCCGCTGCCGGGAACAAAATCGGCCTGACCCAGGCCGCTGTCAGCGCGCAGATTCAGCGCCTGGAAACCGAACTCGGTTTTGAGATTTTCGACAGGAAAGGACGTTCGGCCCATCTGAACAAAATGGGTCACCAGATACTTCTGCAGGCGCAGGAGTTACTCAGGCTATACGACAATCTGGGTTCCACTGCGCAGGGCCAACCTACCAACATACTCATCAACATCGGTGCGATCGCATCCGTGCAACGTTCCTATTTGCCCGATGCGCTGACGAAGTTTCACCAGCAGTGTCCGCAATGCCGCACACGTGTCATTCCAGGGCTTTCAATGGAGATGGTGAACCTCGTAGACGCCGGCGAAATCGACATGGCTGTCATCATTCGACCGCCTTTCTCTCTTCAAAGTGACCTGCGCTGGACGACGCTGGCGCGAGAGCCCTACCGACTGATCGTGCCACGCGAGCTGGAGGGAGAAGACTGGTCGGAACTGCTGTCCAGCCAGCCATTCATTCGCTATGACCGATCATCTTTTGGCGGCCGGCAGGTTGATCGTTTCCTGCGACAGATGCATTTCACCTTGCAGGAAGTTTGCGAACTGGATGAACTGGAGGCCATCATCAAACTGGTGGAAAAAGGTGTAGGCATAGCGCTGGTGCCACAGACAGAGCCCCATCAGGAATGGCCCGAAGGTGTACGAGCGATCGATTTGGGACAACACACCTTTCACCGGGATATCGGGCTGGTACATCGGTCTCGACAGAGTTTCACCGAGCCTGTGCGAATTTTGGCTCAGCTTATAAGTGATCAGGTAACCGCCGTTGCAGAATAATAGTCGCCAAGCGCGGATCGAAATGCTGCGCAGCGACGACGCCAGCAATGCCAGAGCTTCGTCGCCGACATCACTTGGCTCGAAGTGCATCTTGCACGACTACTGCCAACACCTGCGACGTCTGCAATAATGCCGACCACAGCGGCGCGAAGGCATATCGAGTGCTCGTGCCCACATCTGCTTTTCGGGTTTGGAGGACTTCATGCAGGACATTATTGACGGCTTTCTGCGCTTTCAGCGCGAGGTTTATCCGCAACGCGTCGAGCTGTTCAAGCAGCTCGCGACAGAACAGAATCCAAAGGCGTTGTTCGTCACCTGCTCGGACAGCCGTGTGGTGCCGGAACTCCTTACGCAGCGCGAGCCGGGCGAACTGTTCGTGATTCGTAACGCCGGCAACATTGTGCCGTCTTACGGCCCTGAACCGGGTGGCGTGTCGGCGACCGTCGAGTATGCGGTCGCCGTGCTCGGGGTACAGGATATTGTGATCTGCGGCCACTCGGACTGCGGGGCGATGGGCGCGATTTCACGCTGCACGTGCCTGGACCATCTTCCGGCGGTCGCTAACTGGCTACGTCACTCGGACGCCGCGAAAGCGATTAACGCAGCACATGAGTTCGACACCCCCCGCGCCAAGCTTGATGGTCTGGTGCGGGAAAACGTGATCGCGCAACTGGCGAATCTGCGGACGCATCCATCGGTGGCCCTGGCGCTTGAGCAGGGACGCATGAATCTGCACGGCTGGGTCTACGACATCGAAGCGGGATGCATCGATGCTCTGGATGGCGCGACCCGCAAATTCGTGTCACTGGCTGATTCGCCGACCACCGTTGCGATCGCTGCGCGTAACGGCAAACAGATGTGATGGCGACAGATAAGTAAGGCAGAAGCCGCCTGGGGCGGCTTCTTGTCGACTCGCTTTCTTCATCAGTGACCGGCGCTTTGGCCGCCATCGACATGCAGGATTTCGCCAGTGACGAAGTTGGCGCTGTCCAGGTACAGCACCGCCGCAACGATGTCTTGCACCTCGCCCATGTGTCCGACCGGATGCAGGCTGCCCAGAGCGGCGTGATTTTCCTCGCCATGCATCGGGGTCTTGATGATGCCAGGCGATACGGCGTTAACGCGGATGCCGCGCTTGGCGTACTCGATCGCCAGGGATTTGGTCGCGGCGTTCATGCCACCTTTGGTCAGCGACGCCAGCACCGACGGCACCCCATCGATGGCATGATCGACCAGCGATGTGGTGATGCTGACCACGTGTCCACCCTCACCTTGTTTCTCCATCTGGGCAATCGCCTGCTGCGACATGTGGAAGAAGCTGCCCATGTTGGTGGCCACAGTATTTACATACTCTTCGCGGGTATAGGCTGTGAACGGTTTGGCGAGGAAGATCCCGGCGTTGTTCACCAACGTGTCAATGCGGCCGAAACGCGCTACGCCTTCGCGGATGATTTTCTCGGCAGTCACCGGATCGGCAATGTCACCGGCGACGGTCAGGATGTCCGGATCCGCTGACGGTTTGATGGAACGCGAAGTCGCCACCACTTGATAGCCGAGTTTGCGAAAACCTTCAACGATGCCTGCGCCCAGCCCTTGGGATGCGCCAGTGACCACAACGACTTTTTTTGAATGGCTCATGATAATTCCTCAATAGTTTACGAAAGGGGTTTCACACACAGACGAGCCTGATGGCGTCATTACTTGGGCTCCACCAGCGACTGGCGGTACTCGGTAGTGGTTATTCCTGCGTAGCCCCAGTTATCGGTATCGACTTCCTCGATCACGATGTGCGTCAGGTGCGGATCCTTGTTGAGCACCGTCTGCATGGTTTTGGTGATCTCGGCGATGACCTGGGCTTTCTGTTCTTTGGTAACGCCGTCGCGGGTGATACGAACGCTGATGAAAGGCACGGGAGAGTCTCCAGTTCGCGCCTCATCGGCATGAGGAGGCGGCAGTGGAGTGAACTCTAGGAGGTTGCCTTCAATGAATAAATACGGGTGCGGTTACTTCATTTGTGACGCGGTGTAATGAATCGATCCGCGATCCTCGCCACTGCATCATCGACATCGGTATGCTTTCGGGCACTTCGCAAATACCCGGTGTGATTAATATGAAACGCCATTTTGATGACCTGCAGTTAGGCAGCATCGAGCTGTTTTGCCTCGCCTCGGAAACCGGCAGTTTTACCGCAGCCGCGCAGGTCGCCGGTGTGACGCCTGCGGCAGTAAGCCGATCGATTTTGCGTCTTGAGGAGCGTTTGGGATCACGCCTGTTCGTGAGAACCACGCGCAGCATCCGGATGACTGAACCGGGGCGGGTGTTCTACGAACAATGCCGACAGGCCCTGACTCAATTGGTGGAAGCGCAGCAAGAAGTCATGGGCGCTCAATCGAAGCCTTCAGGGCGGCTGCGTATCAGTCTTCCGACCACCTATGGGCATCATCGGATCTTGCCGCTTCTGCCGAAGTTTCGAGCGCTTTATCCAGACGTCACCGTAGATATCCACTTGGGTAACCGAAATATCGACTTCGTGGCGGAGGGCTATGACCTGGCGATTCGGGTTCGCGCTCAACCGGACTCGACCCTGATTGCGCGCTTGCTCGAAGACGCACAACTGGTCGTGGTCGCAACACCTGAATACCTGAGCAAGGCCGGCACGCCAACGACAGTGGATGACCTCGTCGCTCACGAGTGCATTCAATTTGAACTGCCGAGCAGCGGTCGACGCATCTCATGGCTGTTCGACGTCGAGGGCAAACATCGGGAGATCTTCACTGAGGGCAGCTATTGCTGCTCGGATGATGTGCTGGGCGGCGTTACCCTGGCCAAACACAGTGCGGGTCTGTTCCAGACTTACAAATTCATTGTCGAGCGCGAACTGGCCGATGGCAGCCTCATCGAGGTACTCCAGCCCTACAATGGACGCTCCAGGCCTTACACCCTGCTCTACCCCCATGGCCGCTATGTTCCTCAGCGGGTTCGGGCATTCGTCGACTTCCTGTTGCAGTATCGAGCCGATTGGGCGGCGAACTGAGCGACGGGATGGATTGGGCGGCGCGCTCATCTTCCAGAACATCATCCACTATCACTGAGAAGAACACTGCATTTCCCGCGCATTGAGCGGGATGTCGTTGAATCCATAACGTCCATGAAAGGCCGGTTAAAAAAAAGAGCCCCTAAGGGCCCTTTCCTTTAATTCAATTTTCCTGTCTTTCAACGTCTGGTGAAAAACCCGGTCACTCACTCAGCGACGAAAAATTCGGTTTATCAGGATCAATGCCGCAGCACCTATCGCGATTGCAGCTATCGGTTTTTCTTTGACGAAGGTCGATACGTTATCCAGTGCATCGCCGTAGGATTTAGTCAGCTGTCCAGCTGCCTGATGTCCGGCACCTTCAGCTTCCATCTTCGAATCACCCATCAGTTTCCCGACCGCGCTCTGCGCCTTGCCAGCCAACTTTTCCGCTACGCCTTCTACCTGTTCACTCTTCATGATTCATAAACCTTCGTGTAAGTGGGAAGCTCTGAGTCTCGACAGAAAAGTTGACTGGTGGCTGTGAGTTGTAGTTCCACTTTTTATGGCTGCCGCTCGTCAGTGGTGCTCAAAAAGGTAATCGCCGCGCCCGCGGCACGCGTTTCATTCCATACACAATTTGGGGGTGACACGGATGTCTTGTGCTGGTTGCCTCCCGACGCTGGGCGCCGCGTCCCTCTGTGCCTTTAACTCGACGGGGTATGGACCGGTCTGCGCCAGAGCGGCTCGTACCTTGGTGATGAAGGCCTCATCGCTTTGCGTATAGAAGATCCACTCCCGCTGTTGCCCACCGGTGGCTGTGCATACCCACTTCGCCAGCCCGTTTTCCTGCACCGCCGCCATGATCAGCACCTGCATTTTCTCCATCTGCAGGGCGTCCCGGCGCTCTGGCTGGAGGCTCGGTGAAGAATATTTCCAGACTATCCGGGCTTTGAACGGCAGCGCTTGCTTTTCAGCCAGCGAAATCGAATCCACTCCCCTGTAGGACATGGGGATGGGCGTATCCGGGAAATCAGAAGATTGGTACTTGCTCTCGGGCATTTCGATGATTTGCAAGTGCTGCAGATGAGCCGGGTCATCGTCAAGCAGCGCTTCAAGTGCTTCCTTCCTTTGGCGATCCCGCTCAGCCACACAGTGATCGTACCCGAGACTGTTTACCGGGCCTGCGTCGAGGCAAGGGTCGCGCTCGACAGGTCGGGGCACCGTGTGGCTGGAGCAGCCGCTGAGAAGCACGCCGGCCAATGCCAAGATGCAACCTGTTGGCATGTGAAAAAAAGGAGTATGTCGCAGGCCCATTTACGCTTCCTTGGCGGGTCGGGAGAAAGGGTTGTGGGGGTCCTCAGCTTTGCAAAAGCTGTTTGGTCATCACCATCGACGTCTGCAGCGACTGCCCCGTGCGCTGCAGTTTGTTCAACAGACTCGCCCCCAACCAGAGTTGATACAGGGTTTCTGCCAGTTGCCGAGCGTCAGTCTGCGGCAAACTTTTATCCAGCTGCCCTTCTTCCAGGCACGTCGTAATTCGTGCAACGATGCGCTCGGCGCCGTCGCGCAAGGTCAGGCGCATCGACTCGGACAGGTCGGCGACTTCCGCGCTCAACTTCACCACCAGGCATTCATCACCATGGCCTTCCAGGGTGCAGCGGTTCTGCCAGCCCTGCCAGTAATCCATCAGCCGCTCATAGGCACTGAGCCCAGGCAGGGTCAGGCGTCGCTCCATGTCCGCGAGGTAGCCGACAAAGTAGTCCTCCAGCAGCGCCTGGCCGTAGAGTTCCTTGGATTTGAAGTAGTGATAGAACGAGCCCTTGGGCACACCGGCGGTCTGCAGGATCTCGCTCAGGCCAACGCTGGTGAAGCCCTTTTCGGCCATCATGCGGTGGCCGGTGTCGAGCAGGTGTTGGCGGGTATCGTCGTAGGTCGGTTTCATGGGGCGCAAAATACCAAACATTAGACCAGTCGTATATTTCTGATGAGCAGGAGTTTGCCACAGTGATGGCGCGGAAACACGAGCGTAAAAATTTACTAGACGACCGGTCTAATATGAATCTATTCTGTGGCCGTCACTCCTTCTGAGGTGTCGCAGACGAACCCGTCGAGGACACCAGACCAACACAGGGCGCTCTATGAAAATCTTGATGGTTCTGACTTCCCACGATCAACTTGGCAACACTGACAAGAAAACCGGCTTCTGGCTCGAAGAGTTCGCAGCTCCCTACTACGCCTTCAAGGATGCCGGTGCGCAAATCACCTTGGTATCGCCGGCCGGCGGCCAGCCACCGCTCGATCCGAAAAGCGATGAGCCCGATGCGCAAACCGCTGAAACCGACCGCTTCCGCCAGGACCCTGCTGCTCAGCAGGCGCTGGCCAATACCGGGCGCCTGGCGGATGTCAGCGCTGAGGATTTCGATGCCGTGTTTTATCCCGGTGGCCATGGCCCGCTGTGGGATCTGGCCGATGACAAACACTCGATTGCGCTGATCGAAGCGTTCGACCGCAGCAACAAACCTCACGGTTTCGTCTGCCATGCGCCGGGCGTTCTGCGTCGCGTGGTGGCTGCCGATGGCAAGCCGTTGATTCAAGGCCGGGACGTCACCGGTTTCACCAACGCTGAAGAAGCCGCGGTAGGCCTGACCGATGTCGTGCCGTTCCTGATCGAAGACGAATTCCAGCGTCTCGGCGGTCGCTACTCCAAGGTCGCTGACTGGCAGGTTCACGTGGTGACCGATGGCCAACTGGTGACGGGTCAAAACCCTGCCAGCTCGGCAGCCGTCGCCGAAAAACTGCTGAAACTGTTGGCCTGAGCCCTCCAGCGTCCAGACACCGTGCGCATCCCGCACGGTGTTTTTTTACCGCATTACTAGTCGACTGGTCTAATAAGGCCAAAACAGGAATCACATGAACAACAGCCCTTACTTCACCCCCGTCAAACTGGGCCTGCACACCCTGAAGAACCGCATCGTCCTGCCGCCCCTCACCCGCCAGCGCAGCACACAACCGGGCAATGTCGCCAACGCATTGATGGCCGAGTATTACCAGCAACGCGCCGGCGCCGGTCTGCTGGTCACCGAAGGCACGCAGATCGAGCCTCGCGGTCAGGGCTACGCCTGGACTCCCGGCATTCACACCCCTGAGCAAATTGCCGGATGGCGCACAGTCACCGAAGCGGTGCATGCACAGGACGGCGTGATATTCGCCCAGCTTTGGCACGTCGGCCGTGTGTCCCACACCGCGCTGCAGCCTGATGGGGCGGCACCGGTTTCAGCGTCCGCCATCGCCACCGAGCGAGTCAGCGTGTTCATCGAAACTGCGCCGGGCGCCGGCGAACTGGTTACGCCATCCGCGCCGCGAGCACTGAGCACCGATGAAGTCCAAGAACTGGTTCAGCTCTATATACAGGCGGCGCGCAATGCGATGGACGCCGGCTTCGACGGGATCGAACTGCACTGCGCCAATGGCTATCTGGTGAACCAGTTCATTTCTGCCCACAGCAATGTGCGCACCGATCAATACGGTGGCTCGCTGCACAATCGCCTGCGCTTTCTGCGCGAAGTGGTGTCGGGTGTCGCCGAGTGCATCGGCAAGGAGAAAGTCGGCGTGCGTTTCGCGCCGCTGTTCACCACCACCGATGAAGCGCGCACCTATCTGGGCATGGTCGAAGAGGACCCGCACACCACTTACATCGAAGCGATCAAAGTACTTGAGGATGTGGGCATCGCCTACCTGTCCATCGCCGAAGCGGACTGGGACGACGCGCCCGCGATGCCGCAAACCTTCCGCCGTGCGGTGCGCGATACCTTCAGTGGCGCGATCATCTACGCCGGGCGTTACAACGCTGACTCCGGTGCGCAGTTGCTTGAATCGGGACTGGCTGATCTGGTGGCTTTCGGCCGTCCGTTCATGGCTAACCCGGACCTGCCGGCGCGCATCGCCAATGACTGGCCGCTCAATCCACTGAATCCCGCGACGGTCTACGGCGGCAATGCCGAAGGCTATGTGGATTACCCGACCTACAGCGAATAATTCCGCGAATTCGCCCAGCGCTCCCACTCACCGGGAGCGCTTCCTCTTCTCCCCCGCTACACCCGCAACCTCGCGCGCTGCGCTGCGAGGTTTTCGCATCTGCACAAAAAAGATTGCCGATTGATTGTCAGGTTTATTTTTTCAGCCTATCTTGAATAAAACCTATACAAGACACTTCTTTACGTACAACTCTTGCGCTACGGATTGGCCCCCACGCACAGCACTGCCGCGAGCACCCTGAATGAACCCACTACTAGCCAGCCATCTAGCCAGCCATTACCGCGAAATCCTCGTCGGTGTCGGTGAAAATCCCGAACGCGAAGGTCTGCTCGACACGCCCCAACGTGCGGCCAAAGCAATGCAGTATCTGTGCAACGGCTACTCGATGAGCCTGGAAGACGTCACCAACGGTGCCCTGTTCGAATCGCAAAGCGATGAGATGGTCATCGTCAGTGACATCGAGCTCTATTCCTTGTGCGAGCACCATATGCTGCCTTTCATCGGCAAGGCACACGTGGCGTACATCCCCACCGGCAGGGTGCTGGGACTGTCGAAAGTAGCGCGCGTGGTGGACATGTTCGCCCGCCGTCTGCAGATCCAGGAAAACCTCACCCGGCAAATCGCCGAGGCGATCCAGCAGATCACCGATGCCGCCGGCGTGGCCGTGGTCATTGAAGCCAGGCACATGTGCATGATGATGCGCGGCGTCGAAAAGCAGAATTCGATCATGACCTCTTCGGTGATGCTCGGTGCTTTTCGCGACAGCTCCACGACGCGTCAGGAGTTCCTGCAATTGATCGGGCGGCGAAGTTGATTTCCGACCTTCGACAGGCGCGATAAACCTGTACACGATAAACCCACTGTACAAGCACGATATTCCCAACTTCACCCCCATACCTGTGCACTCAGGGAGAACGGCAATGGCCCGACTTGTGCTCTTACTGGCTCTGGCACTCGGCGTTGCAAGCTGCGGCAGCGTGGATGTCAGCCACTATGCCGATCAGCAACCGGCGCTGGATCTGCAACGCTTTTTCAGCAAACCCGTGAAAGCCTGGGGGATGTTTCAGAAGCGCTCCGGGGAAGTGGTCAAGCGCTTTGAGGTCAACATCGTCAGCCATCGTGAAGGCGACAACCTGATTCTCGATGAGCGCTTCCTGTACAGCGACGGCACGCGCCAACGCCGCGTCTGGACCCTGACGCCCGAGGGCCAGGGACGCTGGAGTGGGCGTGCGGGTGATGTGGTGGGTGTCGCTACAGGTCAGGTCGCTGGCAATGCGCTGCACTGGCGTTATCGCCTGAATCTGCCGGTCGACGGCTCAACCTATGAAATGAGCATGGACGACTGGATGTACCAGATGGACGAGGACACGCTGATCAACCGCACCAGCATGTCCAAACTCGGTGTTGAAGTCGGTCAGGTGACCTTGTTCTTCCGTCGCCAGGGCGCGGGGGAAAACCAATGAACAGTGCTGAATTGATAGGCAAGGAGTGAAGCATGAATCTGCAAACCCTGACCGAACGTGCGGCCAACAGCGAAATACGTGAGCTGGAGCTGCTGTCGCTTGAAGGTGGTTTTTATCTGGCCCGCATCCGTCTGGATCACGGCCAGTTCACCTTGCTCGACGATGCAGCCAAACCGATGCATCTGCGCTCGATCACCCATCTGCGTGACCTGCTACAGACTGTGCCGGCATTCCCCTGCGTGCTGGTGCAGCAATGCGTGCACGACGAAATGTGCGGGCGTGATAGCGGGCCCGTCGAAGAGCTGCGGATTCCGTTTTCCTTGGCCACATCGCTATGAAACGGATGCTGTGAATGAACCAGAACCGTCGGTTGTGCCTGGTACTGGGCGATCAGTTGTCCTTTGATCTGGCTTCATTGCAGACGCTTGATAGCGAGCGCGACAGCGTGCTGCTGGTCGAGGTCATGGAAGAAGCCAGCCATGTGCCGCACCATCCACAAAAGATTGCCCTGATCTTCAGTGCCATGCGCCATTTCGCTCAGACACTGCGAGACCAGGGTGTTCGTGTCGAATACGTGACCCTGGATGATCCGCACAATAGCGGCTCGGTGCCGGGGGAATTACGCCGCTGGCAACAGCGGTTGCAGGTCGAGGAAGTGCACGTCACCGAGTGCGGGGATTGGCGCCTGGAGCAATCGATCAGGGACTGTGGCCTGCCTATCCATTGGCACGCCGATACGCGTTTTCTGTGCAGTCGCAGCGAGTTCGCCGCCTGGGCCGCCGGCAAAAAGCAGTTGCGCATGGAGTTCTTCTATCGCGAGATGCGCCGCAAGAGTCGCCTGCTGCTCAATGGCGACGGCACGCCGGTGGGTGGTGCGTGGAATTTCGATGCAGAGAACCGCAAGTCCCTGCCCAAAGGCGTGAAAGCCCCCTACCCGATCCGTTTCGGTAATGACGCCATCACCCGCGAAGTGCTGGACCTGGTGAAGGCCCGTTTCAGTCAGCATTACGGCGCACTCGACGACTTCAACTACCCGGTCACCCATGCCGACGCGCAGGCGCTCTGGGAGTATTTTCTGGACTATGGCCTGGCAGGTTTCGGCGACTATCAGGACGCCATGGCCAGTGACGAACCGTTTCTGTTTCATGCGCGCATCAGCGCTGCGCTCAACATAGGCCTGCTGGATTTGCGGCAGTTGTGCAGCGACGTCGAGTCGGCCTATTGGGCCGGCAGGATTGCCCTGAATGCCGCCGAAGGCTTCATTCGGCAACTGATCGGCTGGCGGGAATATGTGCGCGGCGTGTACTGGCTGAAAATGCCGGACTACGCACTGGGCAATGTATTCGGCAACGACCGGCCACTGCCCGAGTTCTACTGGACCGGTGCGACGCAGATGAACTGCATGCGCCAGGCCATTGGCCAGAGTCTGCAGCACGCCTACGCGCATCACATCCAGCGGCTGATGGTCACCGGTAATTTTGCCCTGCTCGCCGGCATTGCGCCGAGCCAGATCTGTGAGTGGTACCTGGCGATCTATATGGACGCCTTCGACTGGGTCGAGCTGCCCAACACCTTGGGCATGGTCATGCATGCCGATGGCGGTTACCTCGGTTCCAAACCCTATTGCGCCAGTGGCCAATACATCAATCGCATGTCCGACTACTGCCGAAGCTGCGCCTACAAGGTCAGCGAAAGTACCGCGGACAATGCCTGCCCGTTCAATGCGTTGTATTGGCATTTTCTGATGCGCCACGGTGAACAACTGCGCGGCAATCAGCGCATGGCGATGATGTACAAGAACCTCGACCGCATGCCGCCAGCCAAGCAGGAGGCGCTGTGGCAACGCGGGCAGAACCTGTTGGCGCGCCTGGATAACGGCGAATCGATCTGAAATGAGCGTTCGCTTGCGCGGGTGGTGAAACTTAAGCACAGCGCGCCCGGTCAACGGATGATTGGCGCTCGAGTCCACTGCGAGCGCGACGTTCACTGCTCGCGTTGTGCCTACGCGCTCTATGAAGCCAGCCCCTGAACATTCAATAAAGCAGGTCACATGGATACCCTTGAACACCTTAGTCGCGAAGCGCTTGAGTCAGAGGTAAGGCGATTGCGCGCGGCGCTTCAGAGCACCCTGGTCGACACGCAGGACGTTGACCTCGATCGCGACATGGCGGCGCAACTGCAAGCCAGTCGGGATGCGCTCGCACGTAGCGAGGCACGCTTCATCACCATTCTGGAAACCATCGAATCGGCGTTCGCCATCGTCAAGGTCAAATTCGACGCTGACGATAAACCCGTCGATTACTACTTCGTCGAAGCCAACCCGGCGTTCGAACACCAGTGCGGGGTCAACCTGCGCGGCAAATGGGTCACCGAGTTCGCGCCCAATCTGGAAAGCTTCTGGTTCGAAACCTACGGCCATGTGGCCAAAACCGGAGAGCCGGCGAACTTCGAAAATTACGCCAACACCTTCGAACGCTGGTTCGACGTGCGCGCGGTACGGGTCGGCGATCCGGCCGACCGGCAGATCGCGATCCTGTTCAACGACGTCACCCAGCGGCGCGACGCCGAAGAGCGTTTGCGTGCCAGTGAAGCGCTGGCGCGGGAGAACGTCGAGCGTGTGCAACTGGCGCTCGCCGCCGGTGCGATCATCGGCACCTGGCACTGGGACCTGCTCACCGATCGTTTCGCCGTGGACGAAGCGTTCGCCCGGGTGTTTGATCTCAACCCGGCGCTGGGCCGCGAAGGGCTCAGCCTCGAACAAGTCATGGTGACCGTGCATCCCGAAGACCAGGATGGACTGACCACCGCGATCAACGAAGCCATAGGCCGTGGTGGCGCCTACTCCCACCAGTACCGTGTGCGCCGCACAGACGGCAAATATCAGTGGATCGAGGCCAACGGCCGTGTTGAGTGTGCCGATGATGGAACGCCGCTGCGCTTTCCCGGCGTGCTGATCGATGTCGAGGAACGGCGCAATGTCGAAGCGGAGCGCGACCGCGCCATCGCCGCGTTGCGCGCGCTCAACGATACGCTGGAGCAGCGCGTGTCATCGCGCACTTCAGAGCTGATGCAAGCCGAAGAGAAACTGCGTCAGTCGCAGAAAATGGAAGCCGTCGGCCAACTGACCGGGGGCCTGGCGCATGACTTCAACAATTTGCTGGCCGGCATTTCCGGCGCGCTGGAGTTGATGGGCGCGCGCATCAGCCAGGGCCGGCTGAATGAGGTCGACAAATACATGGTGACCGCCCAGGGCGCGGTCAAGCGCGCCGCCGCCCTGACCCACCGTCTGCTGGCGTTTTCCAGACGCCAGACCCTCGATCCGCGGCCGACCGATGTCAACACGCTGATGACCGGCATGACCGAGCTGATCCAGCGTACGGTCGGCCCCAGCATCGTTCTGGAAACCCGCGCCGCGCCGGGGCTCTGGCCAACGCTGGTGGACGCCAGCCAGTTGGAGAACGCCCTGCTCAACCTGTGCATCAACGCGCGCGATGCGATGCCGGATGGCGGGCGCATCACCATCGAAACAGCCAACCGTGCGCTGGACTGCGAGACGGCGCGCACCCTGGACATGCCCGAGGGCGAATACCTGTGCCTGTGCGTGACCGATACCGGCACCGGTATGACCGCCGATGTGATCGCCAAGGCCTTTGACCCGTTCTTCACCACCAAACCGCTGGGCCAGGGCACCGGGTTGGGGCTGTCGATGATCTACGGTTTCGCCAAGCAGTCCGGTGGCCAGGTGCGCGTGCATTCGCAGGTCGGTCAGGGCACCGAGATGTGCATTTATCTGCCGCGCTACCATGGCGAGCCCGTGCCTAACCAGGATCACAAGGACAACGCGCCGGCAGCCTTGCCCAAGTCTGGCGAGACGATTCTGGTGGTGGACGACGAGCCTACGGTGCGAGCGCTGCTGACTGACGTGCTCGGCGATCTCGGCTACACCTTGATAGAGGCCGCCGACAGTGTGGTCGGGCTGAAGATGTTGCGCTCGGACATACACATCGACTTGTTGATCACCGATGTCGGCTTGCCGGGTGGCATGAACGGTCGGCAACTGGCCGATGCCGGCCGGGAAATCCGCCAGAATCTGAAGACCCTGTTCATTACCGGGTACGCGGAAAACGCGGTGATTGGTGCCGGTCAATTGGGCCCGGACATGCAGGTGCTGACCAAGCCGTTTGCCGTCGACACGCTGGTGGCGCGGGTCAGCGACCTGATGGCGATGAAATCCGAATGAGCGACCGTTGCGGCGCTGTAATCCCAGAGAGAGTGGCTGCGGCCAAGGAGTGAAAAATGGTGACGTTTCTGATTTTTCTGATCGCGTGCGGCGCTGCGGCGACTACCGGGGTGATTTTCAAACCCGGGCCATGGTACGAAGGGCTCAATAAACCCGGATTTACGCCACCCAATTGGGCGTTTCCGGTGGCCTGGACAATAATCTATCTATTGCTGGCCTGGGCCGGTTATCGCTTGAGCCTGATTCCTGGCAGTCAGACGGTACTGGCGCTGTGGGCGGCGCAGATTGCGCTGAACACGTTGTGGACGCCGGTGTTCTTCGGCGCGCATCAGGTGGCCGCCGCCATGGTGATTCTGCTGCTGTTGTGGCTGGTGGTCGCGGTGATGGTGTTTATGGCGTTGCGCCTGGATTTGATCACCGGGTTGATCCTGTTTCCTTATCTGGCCTGGTTGTGTGTGGCGGCGGCGTTGAATTTCTCGATTCTGCGCAATAACCGTGGTTGATGACGGCAGCTGTCATAACTCCCATTTTTTCTGACAAAAAGGCTCTTTTTCAGGCATTCAAAATATCTTTCCAGGCCCTTGAAAGCGCAGGTCCCCGCTCAGGACGGGGATTTCGCAATGAACAACAGTTCATTACTGAATTAGTGATTTAACTAGGTAGTTACCTATCTATATAATGCACGCCTCATTTCAACGGGACATTCAACGTGAAGCAGAGTCAACGCCTCTCGGGCATATCAAAATTCATTCTGGTCGGGCTGGGGGTGATCATCGCCCTGCTCGGCCTGGCACTTGCGGCTGGCGGAGTGAAGCTGGTCAGCCTGGGAGGGTCGTGGTACTTCCTCGTGGGCGGTCTGGTGATGGCCGTTTCCGGTCTGCTGATCGCTCGCTTCAAGACGGCCGGCGCCTGGCTGTTTGCAGCGTTTCTGGTGGGGACAGCGATCTGGGCGGTGAGCGATGCCGGGCTGGTGTTCTGGCCGGTGTTCTCGCGTCTGTTCATGTTCAGCGCCGTGGGTCTGGCGGTGACGCTGGTCTATCCGCTGCTCAAGCGTGCCAACGGTGATGTTCCGGGTCGTGGCGCTTACGGCGTTGCCGCTGTCCTGGCCGTGGGACTGGCGGTGGCTGCCGGCAATATGTTCGTTGCGCACCCGACCGTCGCTGCCACCGGCACTGGCCCGGGCCTGACCCCGGTTGAGCCAGACAAGGCGCAAAAAGACTGGGCGCACTACGGCAATACCGAGGGCGGCAGCCGCTTTGCTGCGCTGGACCAGATCAACCGCAACAACGTCGACAAGCTGAAAGTAGCCTGGACCTACCACACCGGTGACGTCGCCGAGAGCGATGGCAACGGTGCCGAAGACCAGCTCACTCCGCTGCAGATCGGCAACAAAGTGTTCATCTGCACCCCGCACAACAACCTGATCGCGCTGGATGCCGACACCGGCAAAGAGCTGTGGAAGAACGCGATCAACGCCAAATCCAAAGTCTGGCAGCGTTGCCGTGGCATGGCCTATTTCGATGCGACCAAAAGCATCGCTCAACCAAGCAATTCGAGCATCATCGAAGCCAAGCCTGCGCCGGCCGCCAACTGCCAGCGCCGTCTGCTGACCAACACCATCGACGCCCGCCTGATCGCGGTCGATGCCGATACCGGCGAGTTCTGCCAGGGTTTCGGCAACAACGGTCAGGTTGACCTGAAGGCCGGTCTCGGTGACGTGCCGGACAGCTACTACCAGCTCTCCTCCGCGCCGCTGATGGCCGGCACCACTGTGGTGGTCGGTGGTCGTGTAGCCGACAACGTACAAACCGACATGCCGGGCGGCGTGATCCGTGGTTTCGACGTGATCACCGGCGCCATGCGTTGGGCCTTCGACCCGGGCAACCCGCAGGACAAAAAGGCCCCGGCCGACGGCAGCACGTATGTGCGCAGCACGCCGAACAGCTGGGCGCCGATGTCCTACGATCCGGCAACCAACACCGTGTTCCTGCCAATGGGCAGCTCGTCCACCGACATCTATGGTGTCGAGCGCAGCAAACTCGATCACACCTACGGCGCCTCGATCCTCGCGCTGGACGCCACCACCGGTGATGAACGCTGGGTGTTCCAGACCGTGCACAACGATCTCTGGGACTTCGACCTGCCGATGCAGCCGAGCCTGATCGACTTCACCAAGGACGGCAAAAGCGTTCCGGCGCTGGTCATCGGCACCAAGGCCGGGCAGATCTACGTGCTCGATCGTGCCACCGGCAAACCGTTGACCGAGGTTAAAGAAGTCCCGGTCAAAGCCGCGAACATCCCGAACGAACCGTACTCGCCAACCCAGCCAAAATCGGTGGGCATGCCGCAGATCGGTGCCCAGCATCTGACTGAGTCGGACATGTGGGGCGCCACCCCGTACGACCAGTTGCTGTGCCGGATTGATTTCAAATCGATGCGTTACGACGGCCTGTACACCGCGCCCGGTACCGATAAATCCCTGAGCTTCCCGGGTTCCCTGGGCGGCATGAACTGGGGCAGCATCTCCACTGACCCGGTGCACGGTTTCATCTTCGTCAACGACATGCGCCTGGGTCTGTGGATTCAGATGATCCCGTCGCAGAACAAGGCTCAAGCTTCCTCCGGTGGCGAAGCGTTGAACACCGGTATGGGCGCGGTACCGCTCAAAGGCACGCCTTACGCGGTCAACAAAAACCGCTTCCTGTCGGTGGCCGGCATTCCGTGCCAGGCTCCGCCGTTCGGCACTCTGACCGCGATCGACATGAAGACCCAGAAAGTCGCGTGGCAGGTTCCGGTCGGTACCGTTGAAGACACAGGTCCCTTGGGCATCCGCATGCACCTGCCGATCAAGATCGGTCTGCCGACCCTCGGCGGCACCCTGTCGACCCAAGGTGGCCTGATTTTTATCGCCGGCACCCAGGACTTCTACCTGCGCGCCTTCAACAGCGCCAATGGCGAAGAAGTGTGGAAAGCGCGTCTGCCGGTCGGCAGTCAGGGCGGCCCGATGACCTTCGTTTCGCCGAAGACCGGCAAGCAGTACATCGTCATCACCGCCGGTGGTGCGCGTCAGTCGACCGATCGCGGCGACTACGTGATGGCTTACGCCTTGCCGTAAGCCGCAGCGCCCGTGCTGACCACGGGCGCTTTCTTTTTGCGCGCGGCACCTGAGGGTGCCGCGCCGCTTTCCGATATCGCTACAGCTTTGAGCAGGAAGATCTCCATGTTTGGTTTTACTCGTAACGGCTGGGTCAACGGCGTGCTGTTGGGCCTGACCTGCACCACCCTGCCCGCCTTCGCCGATACCGATTCGAACCTGTTGACCCGCAACACCCTGACCGGTGACTGGGGTGGCCTGCGCCACCAGATGGACGAAGACGGCATCAAGTTCACCGGCGATTACACCGGCGAAATGGCTTACAACGCCGATGGCGGCCTGCATCGCTCCGGCCGTTACTCGCAGAACATCAAGCTCGGCGCGCAGTTCGACCTGAGCAAGTTGTATGGCGTAGAGAACGCCGGCAAGGTTCAGCTGACCATCAACGACCGCCGCGGCAACAGCGCCTCCGAAGATCTGGTTGGCAACCGTCTGCCGATCCAGGAAAACTACGGCGGCCTCTACACCCGCCTGACCGAACTGAGCTATGAGCGCAGTCTGTTCACCCCGGCGCTCAACGTGAAGCTGGGTTACATGGCAATGGGCAACGACCTCGGCGGCCTCGACAGCGGCATTCTGTGCAACTTCATGAACGCCGGTTTCTGCGGCCATCCGCTGAACATGTCCGGCGGCAGCGGCTGGACCAATTACCCGAACGCACACCTGGGCGTGCGGGTGAAATACGACTTGTCGCCGTCCTGGCAACTGCGCGTGGCCGCGTTCAACGTCGATCCGGAAAGCAACGGCAACTCCAGCCGTGCCTGGCATCTGGGCCCGAAACACACCACCGGCACCGTGGTGCCGATCGAGCTGGTGTACAAGCACGCGGGCCAATTGCCTGGCGAATACAAGCTCGGTTACTACTACGACAGCTCCGACGTGAAACGCGTCGGCAGCGACAAGGAAGTCTCCGGCCGTGGCGGTCACTACCTGCTGATCGATCAGGCCGTATGGAGTTCGCCAACGTCCGAGGGCCGCAGCCTGCATGCGTTCGGCCAATACTCGGCGGCCAGCGAAGCGGCTTCGCCATTCAGCAAGTGGTACGGCACCGGTCTGGTGCTGTACAAACCGTTCGAAGGTCGCCCGCGTGACACCGTCGCTCTGGGCTACGGCCGCGCCGTGCCTAACCCGCGCAGCCGCGACGTGCAACAGGACGCTGCCATGGCCAATGGCACGCAGTTCCCGAACCTGGACAGTGGCGAGCAGTTGATCGAACTCGGCTACGGCTATCAGGCCACGCCGTGGCTGACGCTGCGCCCGAACATGCAATACATCATCGAACCGGGCGCGTTTTCCGGGCAGGACATCGACAATGCGTTGGTGTTTGGCTTGCAGGTGAAAGCTTCGCTCTGACTTCTGGCAGAACTGCAGGCAATAAAAAACCCGGCGTAATGACCGGGTTTTTTATTGCCTGAAAATTGTCGTAACCAAGAAGCTCACTCGACACCGAACCTTTACCCCCGAACCAGCGTCGGAGCTAGGGCGTTAACGCTTACCGCTCGCCACGAGGTTTCCGTTTGAAAGCAGCCATCGTCAAAAAATACCGTTTGATCATCAAGACCATGGGCTACGTGGGCTGGTCGCTGTTCTGGTTGTTGCTCTGGGACATCGCCGTCACCGTCGACTTCATGTTGTTCCTCAACGCCAAGATCAACCTGCCGCTGATGCCTCTGACTTTGCTCGGTTCAGCGCTGGTGGTGCTGATCAGTTTCCGCAACAGCAGCGCCTACAACCGTTGGTGGGAGGCGCGCACGCTGTGGGGCATGATGATCAACAGCTCGCGCAGCTTTGCCCGGCAGGTGCTGACGCTGCTGGATGATCCCGATAACGAAGTGAACCCGGTGAAGGCGACGCTGTTGCGCCGCCATGTGGCGTACGTCAATTGCCTCGCGGCGCATCTGCAGGGTCAGCCTTGCCCGGAGGAAGTCCGCGCGTTCATCCCGGCAGATGAATTCGCCCGCAGCGGCACCACCAACAACTTTGCCAACGACATCCTCACCGGTTCCGCGGCGTTGCTGGCTCGGGAATACAAGGCCGGGCGCCTGGACAGCATTCGGCTGGCACGGCTGGAATCGACGATGGTCGATCTGTCCAACAGCCAGGGCGGCATGGAGCGGATCGCCAATACTCCGCTGCCCTACCCCTACGTGTATTTCCCGCGCCTGTTTATCTCGCTGTTCTGCCTGATTGTGCCGGTGGGGCTGGTGGAATCGCTGGGTTGGTTCACCCCGCTGGCCTCGACGGTGGTGGGCTTCATGCTGCTGGCCATCGAACGCATCGGTACTGACCTGCAAAGCCCGTTTCGCCATAGCGAGCATCAGATCCAGATGGAAGCCCTGTGCGAAACCATCGAGAAAAACCTGCAGTCGATGCAGCGTGATTCGTTGGGGGATGCGCGCAGGGTTGAAGAAACGGCTTGAGGAGCGATCTTAGGGACGCCAGGGCGTTAAGCCCTGGCGAGTCGCAGGTTTTACTTCTTCTTTTTCGCCGGCTTATCAGCCTTCTTTGAGTCCTTGGCCTTTTCCGGCTTGCTATCGGCTTTTTTCGCAGACTTTTTCGGTTCGGCGTCTTTCTTCTTGTCTTTCTTGTCGGAGGACTTGGAAAGCGCCGAAGCTGCCGCTGATTTCTTTTCCGGCGAAGACTTTTTGTCTTTCAAGTCCTTGCTGGCTTTCGAAGCATCGTCTTTTTTGCTTTTTTTCTCGTCTTTAGCCACGTTGACCACCTCTCGGAGTGTGCCGGTATTGGCACCGGGCCTGTGCGAATGAACACAAGCTGATCGTTAGGCGTGGGCGTTCGGGCGGGGTTCAGATTATTTGACTCTGATCCAGCGCCCATGGCGAAGACCGGCCGCTCAACAAGTTGTCAATAGCACAGTTGTGCGACTGTTCCATAGATAGCGCAGTGGTAGGCTTTTCTGGCGTGACATTACGCGAATGCCCGATCTGTTCAGAAGGCAGGTCGGGGCCTATGTATAAGCCCGCTGTCAGCTAACTGAAAGGATTCGAACATGAAAAAGTCCATGACTACTCTGGCCATCGCGGCGACGCTCGCTCTCGCCGCAACGGCCACAAACGCTGCCGTGCATCCAACCACCATCACTGCTCCACAGACGGTCAAGCAGGTGACCGCCTCGATCAACACGCCTTTCGCAACACATAGCAAAGCCGGAGAAATCCAGACGGCCAGCCTGGCCAGAAGTTGCTCCGATGAGCGCTATTCCTGGTGGGAATTCAGTGGCTGGGAAATAATCGCCTGCCTCGGAAGCGGTCAGTGGTAATTATTCAGAGGAGGCTGGTGCGTGACTTATGTGCTGAGCACGCACCACAGCCTGTTCTAACCAATGGCTTTGCACACCTGCTTAAAGGGTTCTACCACTGGCTTGCTCATAACTCGAAAGAAAATGCCGCCACTGCGACTCATCCCAGAAGGAATGCCGTCTGAGTTGAGGAATGTCGTGACGCGCCGCGCCCATTGCCGTAGCACGACCGCGAGATTTCTCCAGGTCAAGCAGCGCCAGTTCAAAATCGAAGTCTGTGTCGGTAATCGACGCCTTGATAAAGATGTGTTTGGAGCGCATGCAACCGTGCTGCCATTTGCCCGAATGCATCCGCGCCAGCATTTGCGCCAAACGTTCAAGAAGTCGCAGATGTTGTTCCGTGGTCAACAGACTTGCAGCGCCCTGGCTATACCAGGTATCCAGATCGATGAAGCCGCCCAGGTCTTTGGTAACCAAGACACCCTGCCATACGCCGTCGACTTTTCTCGCGCCATAAAATACCGGTCTTGGCGCATTCACGCCCAGTTGCTCCAATCTTGAAAGGGCAACGCCTTCACGCAATGCGGTGGGTCGGCCAGTGGGGTAACGGAGACTGCGGAACAAATGGCCGGTCTGGCGCTTTACAAAAAACGTCTTGTCACCTTGAACAATCAGCTGGACACCGCTGGTGCCGCTGCGGCGAACATTCGGGGGTTCCACCCACGACCCGGAAGTACCCCACCAGAAATCAAATTCATCGCCTGCCCTGCCCATTGTGCGCTCCTTTTATTGTAGAAATCGTTTCGTGCGACGTTTGCATGAGGGTCGCAACAGCAGCTCAGTCTGTTGGTGGACGTTAATAGTTCCCTCGGTTTTCGAGGATTTTAGGGCCAGCTTGGGGCTTTTACGCAACCACGTGACGAAAATTGGCTATTGAGGGGTGTTTATCCCTTCAGGTGTGTCCTTTTCGCCGATAGCCGACGACATCAAACACAGATGCCAACCGCGTCGCGAGGGTCCGCCCGACTGTTTTTTCGATTAACTTGAAAGCCGTTAAATTGACCCAGGTCATGATTCAATTCGATTGAGGCAAATAACGAGCAACGTCCTTGATCCGCATTTTCTTTGTGCTAAAAGTATTGCCGCCAGTGGCTCCTTACAGGGATGAGTAAGGGTTTGCTCATCCGCAGCCATTGCCCACGGATGCATACTTTCAACAAGGAAGTCATATGAAAATAGTTGGTCTGTCCGGGATTCTCCCGTCACGCATTATCAGCAATCAAGACGTTATAAACCTGGTCGAGGAACACTCTAAAGATACGTTCCAGGAAGACTTGCCAAAAACCTTGAAGACCATCAGCAAGTTGCTTGAAAAAAGCGGCAGCGGCACGCGTCACTGGTTGGGCGCCGACGAAACACCGATGGAACTGATGGAGGCAGCATTCAACTCGGCGCTCGCTCAGGCCAACATCGACAAGGCCGACCTGGACCTGTTGATCTATCCGAACGTCACGCGAGGCTTCATCGAGCCGGCCAACAGTACGTTCATCGCCAAGGCGCTGGGCCTGAGCTGCAGAAACTTCGATGTGGTCGACGCCTGCAACGGTTGGGTGACAGCCATGGATGTCATCAACAGTAAGATGCAGGCCGGCGAGATTCGCTACGCGGCGATCGTCAATATGGAATTTGGCATGTCTGCTGGCGGGCCGGTCATGCCCAAGAACTTCTCTTTGCAGTCGTCGGCGGAACTGGCTTACAAGTTTCCGAGTTTTACCATTGGCGAAGCCGTCACGGTCACCATCCTCAGTCATGAGGCCCCCGGCAACTTCAAGTTCTCGTACATCAACCGGCCGGACTTGAGTGACTTGTCGACCATTTCTCTACCGGACTGGAAGCTGTTCTGCAATGAGGAGGATATTCCCCGTATTGCACCGACCGGCGGGCAATATCAATTCAACTCCTACGCGGCAGCCTTGCATGAAGATGGTCGTAATGAAGCGATCAAAGTCTTCAATCTGCAAAACATCTCTGCAGCAGATGTTCATAAAGTGTTTATTCATACCGGTTCGCCAAAGATGTGGGAGCACATTGGGCAACTGATCGGTATTGATCACAAGCTGCACCACGTCGGGCATAAGACCGGCAACATCATTACCGCGTCCATCCCCTACGGCATCTTCGATGCGATGAGTCGGGGCGAAGCCGAGAAAGACCAGTTTTGCATGGGTTGGGCAGGCAGTGGCGGGATGGTCTTCTCTGCGTTGTCATTTACTCTGTAAGGCCTGAAGTAACTTGCCGTCGTGAGGCGGCAAGTTGCTTGTCCATGATCAAACTGTTGGTCGGTACCAAAACGAAAATCGCGCTTCGATCTCTAGGCCAGCGGCGGGTAGTCGGTATAGCCCTCTTCCGAACCACTGTAAAAAGTGGAGGCATCCGCAGTAGCCAGCGGCGCATCAAGGAAGAAGCGTTCCGGCAGATCAGGGTTGCTGATGAACAGCGTGCCAAATGTGACTGCATCGGCCAGGCCGGTTTGCAGGGCCTGTTCCGCAGACTTCCGGTCATAACCAACATTCAACACGAAAATCCCTGTGAACCGCTGGCGAGCCCCGGGCGCCAAGGGTTTCGCGCCTTCCGGCAGAGTCCCAGGTTCCATGAAATGCAGAATTCCAACGTTTCTACTTTCCAGCGCTTCTACCGCGTACATGTAGGTCTGCTCGAGATTGGAGTCGCCCATGTCATTGTACGGAATGCGCGGCGACAGCCTGACCGAGATACGGGCCGGCCCGAAGACTCTGATCGCGGCGTCCGTGGCTTCAAGCAAGAACCTCGCCCGCTTCTCAATGGTACCGCCGTACTCGTCGGTGCGTTTGTTTGAGCCGTCTTCCAGAAACTGCGCGGGCAGATAACCATTGGCACCGTGTATCTCTACACCATCAAAGCCCGCATCTTTCGCGGCCTGTGCAGCTTTTTCGTAGTCCGCAATGGTGGACTTGATTTCATCAATGGTCAGTTCGCGTGGGGTCACCGAGGGTTTGATGCCTTCTGGCGTGAACGCCTGGCTATTGAAGGGGACTGACGATGGCGCGACCGGGAGTTCTCCTCCATGAAAATCAGGATGAGATGCTCTACCGGTGTGCCAAAGCTGGGCGAAAATGAGGCCGCCGGCTTCATGAACTGCCTGAGTTACCTTCTTCCAGCCCGCAATCTGTTCAGGCGTATAGATCCCTGGGGTATTCGTCCAGCCGACGGCCTGGGCGCTGATCTGGGTGCCTTCGGTAAAAATAAGGCCCGCCGATGCGCGCTGTGCGTAATAGGTCGCAGTCAATTCGTTGGCCACCTGATCCTTGGATCGACCTCTTGTCATCGGCGCCATGAACACCCGATTTCTGAAAGTGAGTTCTTCGTTGTTCAAGGGGGTTAGAAGCTTAAAATTTCCCATACTTTCCTCAGAATAAATTTTATTGAATGTCCGCCCGTGCCTAACGATTTCTCAAGTGCGGCTCGACCAAAGAAATGCTTCTGTCGGATGCTCGATTGGCTGGCTGCAAGCCGCCGGCAAGAGTGGCGAACGAAGGGTCCGGTTCGGACCGCTTCCCTCAAATGAGGACAGTCGACAAGGTATCAATAATAAACCTGGCGTCAATTAGGCACCGTTCGTACACCTGGTAGGTCTGAGGATACCTACCGTCAGGAAATGGTCGGCGGCGTATGGGCTGGCGAGCCGTATACAGTGGCCTCGCGCGCAAGAGCAGGACGCTCCGCGTTCATGATCGAACGGCCTGAGCAATCGATGTGAAGGTTCGTTTGAAGCAGGTATCGAGAATGATTGCCCGCGGTTGAAAGGCAAAAACCAGCGCACTGCCAACAACAAAAAGTGTTGGCAGAGTTTCATGCTTACATGATCGCGCTGGTTTGATTGAGATCTTCGGTGTTTTTCAAGCCATCGGATGACAAGTTCCGAAGCGCAGCATGGGCGGCCGACAACGCGTTCAAGTAATCCAGTGAAGCAACCTTCCCTACGTACTGGTTGGTCCGATTGCAGCGGCGTCGAACTTCTGCCGGGCAGCATCAACCTCCGGCAACTTGGCGAGCGTCCATTCATGCAGTGCTCGAAAAGGTTGTTGCAGCGTGCGGCCCAGCGGCGTGATTTGGTACTGCACCGCGACTGGCGAAAGCGAAATCACCTCGCGCGATACCAGGCCGTTGCGCTCCAGCCGGCGCAGACATTGCGTGAGCGCTTTTTGGGTGACGCCTTGCAGGCGACGACGGATCGCGTTGAAACGTTGCGGACCGTCATCAAGCACGGCTAATACCATCATCGACCATTTATCAGCGATCTGCTCGAATAAAGCCCGGCTAGGGCAGTCGGACGAGAAGCACAGCGGTTCGAGTTCAAGCATGGCGGTTTCCTTCTGTATACCCAGGCGCTCTAAGGCGCGAGATTGACGCCAAGTTTACTGGATATACCGAGCCTGAGAACGCTTTCTACCGTTGTTTCGCCGGAACACTCTGACGCACATAATAATTGTCGAATTCACTGCTTTCGGTGAATTGGAAGCCATGGCGGGTATAAAAGCGATTCGAAGCACTTTCTTTGAGAGCGCCAACTTTAACAGGGAGCGCAGCCGCATCCGCCTCTTTGAAAATCTGAGTGAGAACAGCAGCCCCTACACCTGATCCTTGCGCGCTCGGTCTCACATACAAGTGGTCGAGCAAGAGTTCATTGTGGTGATGCTTGACCACTACAAAACCAACCCTCTCTCCAGATACCTCGATATAGCGTGTGTTGCGAGCGTCAAAACCGCCAAGAAACCGCTCACGCGCACGCACCGGATCAAATCGCCCGACACGCTCCAGACTTTCGCGCATGGCCTCAATTCGAATGGCTACAAGATTTTCCACGTCGCTTGGTTGAGCCGGGACCAAAATGACCGGGGAATTTTGATTGGGTGCGACGGGCATAGGTTGTGCTCTATTTACCATCCTGGAAGGCCAGTATAGAGAGCCTGACTTGTGGGGCCCAGTTTGGCTTCACCGTCGAATTCAGGCCCCATCTCAAAAACGAACATGACTTGGTCAATCTGGGTTTTGATTGCCAGAGCCTTGCGTGACCGACAGGTCTCCAATACGACCTGATGGTATTCACATGTCGATATCAGACACGATCATGGCGCAATCAGGCTATTGAATCGGCAGCAAGGCCGGCTAAGGTGCCGTGTCTTCCTATCAAAACAATCCCGGTCAGATCATGGGGTTGATAAGAACTGCGGCGGTTGGACGGGCTTCTTTCGGGAGTTTCAGCAGGCAACGATGGTGCTCGGTCGTGTGCCCGGTCAATTGCTTAAATGTCGATCAGCAGAGAATAAAAATACCGATGATCAGCCCGAACTCCATGGATTCGAGTAGCCAATTGGCGCAGGGCTTCAAGCCTCGTCACGTCACAATGTTGTCCATCGCCGGGATTATCGGCGCCGGTTTGTTCGTCGGTTCAGGACACGCGATTGCCGCAGCAGGGCCGGCGGTGCTGCTCGCCTATCTGTTTTCAGGTCTGCTCGTCGTGCTGGTCATGCGCATGCTCGGCGAGATGGCGGTGGCCAATCCGGACACCGGTTCGTTCTCCACCTACGCCGACCAGGCCATCGGCCGCTGGGCCGGTTTTACCATCGGTTGGCTGTACTGGTGGTTCTGGGTGTTGGTGATTCCCATCGAAGCACTGGCGGCCGGGCATGTGCTGCACCAATGGTTTCCGCAGGTCGATGCCTGGCTGTTCGCGTTGGGATCGATCATTGCGTTGGTGGTGACCAACCTGTTCAGCGTGTCCAAGTATGGTGAATTCGAGTTCTGGTTCGCCATGGCCAAGGTTGTGGCGATCATCGGCTTCATCGGGGTCGGTTTTGCCGTGTTGATGGGCTGGGTGCCCGACCGCGAAGTCAGCGGGTTGAGCGGCCTGATGGCCGAGCACGGCGGGTTTGCGCCCAACGGCTTGTCGGCGGTGGTCGGCGCTTTCATCACGATCATGTTCAGCTTCATCGGCACTGAAGCGGTGACCATCGCGGCCGCCGAATCGAATAACCCGGCGCAGAACATCGCCAAGGCCACCCGCTCGGTGATCTGGCGCATCGGCGTGTTCTACCTGCTGTCGATCTTCGTGGTCATCTCCGTGGTGCCCTGGAATGATCCGTTGCTGGCCTCGGTGGGCTCGTATCAGCGCGCCCTGGAAATCATGAACATTCCAAACGCCAAGTTCATGGTCGACGTTGTCGTGCTGATCGCCGTGGCCAGTTGCATGAACTCCTCGATCTACATTGCCTCGCGCATGCTGTACTCGCTTGGCCGTCGCGGCGATGCACCGAAAGCGCTGAAGGCGACTTCCGCGGCCGGCGTGCCACGGGCCGCCGTGATCGCCAGCACCGTGCTGGGTGCGTCGATCACCGTGTGGAGCTACTTCATGCCCGCCGGGCTGTTCGAGTTCCTGCTGGCCAGTTCCGGGGCGATTGCCTTGCTGGTGTACCTGGCGATTGCGGTGTCGCAGCTGCGCATGCGGCGGATATTGCAACAGCGCAAGGTCGAGCTGACCTTCCGCATGTGGCTGTTTCCATGGCTGACGTGGCTGGTGATCGGCTTCATCTGCGCGGCGCTGGCGGTCATGATGATCACCCCGCAGCACCGCACCGAAGTCACCACCACCATTGGCCTGGCGCTGGCAATCTCCTTTATCGGCCTGATGACGTCGCGTCACCCTGCCCCGACGGCACGCGCAACGTCGGTGGGCTAGGCGTTCACGCCGAAGCCGATATTCCCTTGGCGAAGACCAAGGGAATGACCGACGCCTGCATCTCAGACCGATTCCTGTGAGGACACGATGTCATCGACCCCCTCCGTGGCCGACGGTACGACCCAATCCGTCGGGTTTCTGCTGTTGGATAAATTCACCCTCATGTCGCTGGCATCCGCCGTCGAACCACTGCGCATGGCCAATCAATTGTCGGGGCGAACGCTGTATCGCTGGCATACCTTCAGCGCCAATGGTGCGGCTGTTTGGGCCAGCGACGGGGTCCCGATCACGCCGGATGCCTCGTGGAGCAACCCCGGCGTGGCGGACACGGTGATTGTTTGTGGCGGGGTCGGTATCCAGAGCGTGATCACCCGTGAGCACACATCCTGGTTGCAAGCCCTGGCCCGGCAATCCAGACGTTTGGGCGGTGTGTGCACCGGTAGCTGGGCACTCGCCAAAGCCGGATTGCTCGATGGCTATGAGTGCAGCGTGCATTGGGAGTTTCTGGCGGCCATGCAGGAAGCTTTCCCACGCGTAAACGTCAGCACCAGCCTCTTCACCCTCGACCGCAACCGCTTTACCAGTTCCGGAGGAACAGCGCCGCTGGACATGATGCTGCACCTGATCGCCCGTGATCATGGTCGTGAATTGTCCGCCGCCATCTCCGAGATGTTTGTTTACGAGCGCATCCGCAACGAGCAGGACCATCAACGCGTACCGCTCAAGCATGTGGTCGGTACGCATCAGCCTAAGCTGCAAGAAGTCGTTGCGTTGATGGAGGCCAATCTTGAGGAGCCGATCGAGCTGGACAACCTTGCCGAATACGTCGATCTGTCACGCCGACAGCTGGAGCGGTTGTTTCAGAAATACCTGCAATGCACGCCGTCACGCTACTACTTGAGGTTGCGGCTGATTCGCGCGCGACAACTGCTCAAGCAAACCTCCCTGTCGATCGTGGAACTGGCGTATGTCTGCGGATTTGCCTCCACACCGCATTTCTCAAAATGCTATCGCGAACACTTTGGGGTGCCGCCGAGCGACGAGCGTTCAGGTTCTGCAATGAGTCGTAAACGGGTAACGCCGCCGTCATCGATCAACACACTGACAACGCTTGATCAGGCGAGAAACGAATCGACGTTTGCCAGTGTTCGAATGATGGCGAGTGCCGATCTGGCTTGAGCAAGCCGAGGCAAATCGGCCGGGGATACCCAAGATGCCCCGGCCATGTGCCCTGCCCGTTTACGCCTGATCCAAAGCCTCCACCACGCCTTTGTCTTCTCCAAGAAATCCGCCGCTCTGATGCGCCCACAGCCGCGCATACACGCCGTTCTTCTCCAGCAACTCCGAATGGGTGCCCTGCTCGATGATGCGCCCGTCATCCATGACAATCAGCCGATCCATCGCCGCAATCGTCGACAGTCGATGCGCGATCGCAATCACGGTCTTGCCCTGCATCATGTCATCAAGGCTTTCCTGAATCGCCACTTCGACTTCCGAGTCCAGTGCACTGGTGGCTTCGTCCAGCAGCAGGATCGGCGCGTTCTTCAGCATCACCCGGGCAATCGCCACCCGTTGCCGCTGGCCGCCGGACAGCTTGATCCCGCGCTCGCCTACCAGAGTGTCGTAGCCGGTATGGCCCTGGCGGTCGCTGAGTTGGCTGATGAACTCGTCAGCCTGCGCATTGGCAGCGGCGCGGCGGATCTGTGCGTCGGTGGCATCGGGCCGGCCGTAGGCGATGTTGTCGCGAATCGAACGGTGCAGCAGCGAAGTGTCCTGGGTGACCATACCAATCGCGCTGCGCAGGCTGTCCTGGGTCACGTGCGCAATGTTCTGGCCATCGATACGAATCTCGCCGCTGTCGACGTCATAGAAACGCAGCAGCAGGTTGATCAGCGTCGATTTGCCCGCACCTGAGCGCCCTACCAGACCGATTTTTTCACCGGGACGAATGCTCAGGCTCAGGCCATCGAGCACCTGACGCTCGCCACCGTAGTTGAACTTGACCTTGTCGAACGTCACCGCGCCGCCAGAAGTGACCAGCACGCCGGCATCCGGCGCGTCTTGCACTTTGGTGCCTTGGGTCAGCGTCGCCATGCCGTCCTGAACGGTGCCGATGCTTTCGAACAGCGAGGTCATTTGCCACATGATCCAGTTCGACATGCCATTGATCCGCAACGCCATGGCGGTAATCGCCGCCACCGCACCGGCGCCGACGTCACCCTGATGCCACAGCCACAGGGCATAGCCGCCGGCGGACATGATCAACCCCACCACTAACGCCTGATTAACGATTTCGAACAGACTGACCAGACGCATCTGACGAAAGCCGGTCTGCTTGAAATCTTCCATCGCCGCCCGCGCAAAGTGCGCTTCGCGGTTGGAGTGGGAAAACAGCTTCACGGTGGTGATGTTGGTGTACGCGTCGGCGATACGCCCGGTCATCATCGACCGCGCATTGGCCTGCTCCTGACCGACCTTGCCCAGGCGCGGCACGAAGTACCACATGGCCAGACCGAACAGCACGACCCAAGCAAGGAACGGCAACATCAGCTTCAGCGCAAAACCGCCAGCCAGGGCAATGATCGCGATGAAGTACACGCCAATCCCCGGCAAGATCTCGATCATGGTGAACAGCACGTCGCGCACGGCAAGCGCCGTCTGCATGACCTTGGTCGTGACCCGGCCGGAGAACTCGTCGGAGAAAAACGAAAGGCTCTGCCGCAGCATCAGCCGATGGAAATCCCAGCGCAGGCGCAGCGGCAGGTTAATCGCCAGAATCTGGTGCTGGACCATGGTGCGCAACGCCACCAGACCGACACTCAAGACCATGACAATGCCCATGCCCCACAACACGCGGCTCTCCTGCACCGCCGCTTCGCCGCCGGCCTGCCACGTCGAGAGCAGATCGACGACCTGGCCGAGGAAGGAAAACAGCCAGGCTTCATAGACCGATACGGCGGCGCTGAGCAACGCCAATGCCAGAATGTAGCCGCGAGCCCCCCGCGTGCAGGCCCAGAGAAATTTAGCCAGACCGTTGGGTGGCGGTGGCACCTCGTCAGGCGGGAAAGGGTCGAGTCTTCGTTCAAACACACGAAGCATGATGTTCTCCTGAACGTTCAAGTCAGGGAGATTCTGCCATCGATTGGATCCCGGGAGGTCTTTGTGAAAAAGTGTGTGCTCGTCAGTAAAGGTGCTGGCTGAGAACGAACAATTGGATTCGTTTACAACCTGAGCACTTCCTGAAGTGGCGATCAGGCTGTCCGGGCACTTGCCCTTATCAGTTGTATCGATATGCTCTGTTCGCTCCGCAGCTCACTTCAATCCGGATAAAGACAATGCTTCAGTTGATTGGCCAGACTACCGATATCAAATCAGCAATCAATGCGTTCAACGCCTCTTACCATGCTGATTTTGCTCACGTACGCAAAATTTCCAGTCGGTACCTTGCCGCTGATGTTTCAATAGAGCGTGCTGGCGAGCTCGCTGAGGCCTTATACGCCGCATTGGCCAACTGGGGAGCGTGTACGCGCAAGGCTCCGATACTCCGTCCAACTCAGCACATCGCTGCAGCGCTGAGCAGCAAGGCGCTGCATTCCAGGCTTGTGTGCCTCGACCGCATCGGACTGGATGCTTTGGATCTAGACCCTGCGGGCGGTCGAAACTTCATCCGAGAGACACCCTTCAGCTCGCTCAACCAATTTGATACTGAATTGCTAAGTATCCTCGAGGCGTTGGCGCATGCGCTCTTCATCAACAATACCAACGTCACTTATCCAATGAAGGCTTTACTACTGATCACTGGATTCATGCCCGCGTTTGACAGCCAGGTCAGAAAGGGTTTGCAACGTGCAGGAATATCCGGGTTCAGCGGCACACAGTACCTTCTACCAAAAAACGCCTATAGAGCCGCTGGCCAGCGCATTTGCCATCTACCATTTTCCTTGGGCCAATGCTGGCGCGACAATAAAGCGCTGCTGACCGAGGCAATTCTCCAGAGCAACTATCCTGAACTCAGTACAGAGCCAGGTCGAATCTTCGACGTCATCCTGTTTATGCAAAGATCCCCTGAGCGGCGTCTGATTTTGTCGGCTGGATAAAGAGCGTCTACTGCGTCACCACCACCTTCCCAATCATCTGCGGATGCAACACGCAAAAATACTCAAACTCCCCCGGCATATCGAACACCCAGGAAAAGCTGTCATTGGTATCCAGCGCCCCTGAGCGAAATACCTTGTGGGTTTCCGCCACCGTGTGCGGAATCTGATCGTCATTGACCCACGTCACCTTGGTGCCGACGGCCACGGTCAGGTCCTTGGGAGCGAACATGAATTCCTTGATGTCGATCTTCACTTCCGCGGCCCACAGCGGCATCGCCAGCAACAGGCCCATCAGCGCCAACAGTCGCGTTTTCATCGGTTCGCCCTCGGTTACACCAGTGTCGAATCAATCAGTGCCAGCGGATGATCGCCCTGAGTCGCGCGCACGTCGGTGATCCCCAGGTAATTGCGCAATTGATCGGCCGCCACCGTCATCGGCCCCGGCGACGGTGCAGCACCCGGTGCCGGCTGCGGATACGCGGTGCCACGGGCGGTGTGGAAGGTGATATTGCCTTCGACTTTCTGGATCACCTGATGGATGTGCCCGTTCAGCACCGTCACCGAACCGTACTTGCGCAGCATCGCAATCGCCTGATCACCGTCCTCGGTGCCCCAGCCCCACGGCTGATAAATGGTCCATAGCGGGATGTGCGTGAACACGACGATGGGCGTGCTGCTGCTGACCGCGCGCAAGTCATCCGCCAGCCAGGCCAGTTGATCGGCGCCGAGGGTGGCTTCGTGGCCGGCCTGGAAGTTGAAGACGTTGATCAGCCCGATGAAGTGCACGCCATGGTCATCGAAGCTGTACCAGCCGTTGCCTTTGGTGCCCTTGCCGTAGCGCTCCAGATAAAGCTTGCCGCCGCCCTCGTCGAGGGTGTCGTGTTCGCCGGGCACGTAATGCACGGTGGACGGCAGGCCTTTGAGCAACTGTGCGGCGGTGTCGAATTCTTCAGGCTTGGACAGGTGGGTGATGTCGCCGGTGTGCAGAATCAGTGCGGGACGTTTGGGCAGCGCGATGACCTTGTCGATCGCCACCTGCAGGGTCTTCACCGGCTCCGGATTGGCTTCCTTGTTGAAGCCGATGTGCGAGTCGCTGATCTGTACGAAGTGAAAGGTGCTGGCCAGCGCTTTTGGATCATTGACGTTGCCCGCCTCGTCCAGCGCAAAGGCTTTGGGAATCCCGCCGCTCAAGGCCCAAAGGACTCCTGCCCCGGCCCACGCCGAGCATTTGAGCAGGGTGCGCCGGTCCGGATTGAGCGGGCCGTCGGTACGCAGCGGATGTTTTGCTTGAATGTCCATCGGTATGTCCTCGCGGGCGAACTACAGTGAGGTAGCTGACACGAGGTAAACCTGGCCGCGCGAGGCTTTATTCCACGGCAAAAAATAAATCTTTTGGCGCGAATAAAACCCGCCGCAGCATGGTTATAGGGGTGTGACGGTGCGGAACCGACCATGAAGCGATTTGAGGAACTGATTGCGCCCCATCTGGACGCGGCCTACAACCTTGCGCGCTGGCTCACCGGCAACGACAGCGCCGCGCGCGACGTCGTGCAGGAAAGCGCCCTGCGCGCCTTCCGGTTTTTGCAGCGTTTCGCCGATGGCAACGCCAAGGCGTGGTTTCTGACCATTGTGCGCAACGAAAGCTACACCTGGCTCAAGGCCTCGGCCGGACGCCATTGGGTCGCCATCGATGACGACATGGCGACTGACGACGGCCACCTGAGCCATAGCCAGACCCCGGAATTGCTGGCCATTCACACGGAAAACGCCGCGCTGCTGCAGCAAGCGCTGTGCGCCCTGCCGCCGGCGTTTCGCGAGGTGATTGTGCTCAAGGAACTCGAAGACCTGCCCTACAAGGACATCGCTCTGGTGGTCGATATTCCCATCGGCACCGTGATGTCCAGGTTGGCCCGGGCGCGGGCCCTGCTCAAGCTCGAACTACTGAAGTTGCACGATCATGAATGAACTCGACTGCACGGTTTGCCAGACACAGCTGCACGGCTATCTGGATCAGGAACTTGATCCGGCGACAGCTACGCAGGTGGCAGCGCACTTGAGCGCCTGCGCCGAGTGCGCGCGGCTGCATGATCAAGCGAAGTTGCTCAAGGTCAGCGTGAAGCGCCATGCGCCGTACTACCCCGCCCCCGCCTCATTGGCGGCCAGCGTATTCGCAGCCGACACACCTGCGCCGGGGGGCATCCGGCGCTGGCAAAAATGGCTGGCTCCGGGCTTTTCCGCCGCAGCGCTGGCCCTGGCGATGGTGCTGTATGTCGCCACTCCGGGCAGCGAGCAACCCTTGATCGACGAGGCCGTGTCCAGCCATGTGCGCTCGTTGATGGGCGAACACCTCAACGACGTGGTGTCCTCCGACCGCCACACCGTCAAGCCCTGGTTCACCGGCAAACTCGACTTCTCGCCCCCGGTTTCCGACTACTCGGCGCAGGGCTTTCCCTTGCTCGGCGGGCGCCTGGATTACCTGCAACACCAGACCACCGCTGCCCTGAGCTATGGGCATGGCAAACACATCATCAACGTGTTCATCCTGCCGACGAGCGAGGCTGATAAAGCCGTGCAAAGCCAAAGCTTGCGCGGCTTCAATGTGGTGTCGTGGCAGGCCAGTTATATGCGTTTCGTGCTGGTGTCGGATGTGGAGAAAGCTGAGCTGCAGGCGTTGGGGCAGTTGCTCAGAGCGCAATAGCGTGGCCTCAAAGGCAAAATCCCCGCGCATTCACTACGCTTGAGAAATCCGCCGCAGCGCAATCGTCAGCAAGAGACTGAACATTGCGCTCGGGCCGCTGTTCCAGATGAGCAAACCCAAGCTACCAAGGACGAGCATATGGACAGTTTCGCTCCTGCCACGCCGGTTCCGCCTCAGCAAAGCGCAATCACCCGCCGCCTGGCGTTTGCGGTCGGCACGCTGTTTATCGTCGGGGTGATTGCCGCTATCGGCACCCTGCTCGGCATTGCCGCTCGCCTGGATCGCGAGGATGTCGAGCAGAACCGTTTCTACACGGCCCGCGCCCTGGAAAACCGCATCAGCAGCTCAAAGAGCTACATCACCAGTTACGCTGACTGGACCACCGCCTATGAGCACCTGCACACCCAAGTCGATACCGACTGGGCCTACACCCAGCAGAACATCGGCAAGACGCTGTTCACCACTGACGGTTATGACGGCGTGTTCGTGCTGGATCGGCAGCGCACCAAATACGCCGTGGTGCAGGGACAGCAGGAAGACGCGGACATCGCGCACTGGCTCGCGGTGCCTGCCGCGTCGTTGATTGATCAGGTGCAAAACCAGTCTGATCTGACTGTGCCTGTCAGTACTTACTCGCTGTTCGACGGCTGGCCGGCGCTGGTCACGGCGGCGGCCATTCTGCCCAACGATGAGCGTCCGGTGGGCGATCCGCAACAGACATCGGTGCTGGTATTCGTCGACAAGCTGACGCCGGCCAAACTGCAAGCGCTTGGCGTGGCCTATGGACTGAACAACCTGACGCTGATTCCGGATGAACAGCTCAGCGGGGAGCAACCACGCGTGCCGCTGGACAGTACCGGTTTCAGCTTGACGGCAGATCTGAAGCGACCCGGGCAGCAATTGTTGTGGTCATTGCTGCCAACACTCGGCAGCGTGCTGGCAGTGCTGATGCTGTTGACCGCCTATTTCCTGCGTCACGCCGTGCGATCGTCGACCTACGTCGATCAGAGTTTCAGCACGTTGAAGACCTCGAATCAGGCGCTGGAGGCGGCCAACCACGCGCTGGAAGCCAGTGAAGAACGCTTTCGCGCGGTGGCCGAAGCCGCATCGGACTGGATCTGGGAAGTCGACAATCAGCTGCGCCTGACCTATCTCTCGGCGCGCTTCAGCGAGGTGACCGGTTACCCGCAAACCGAGTGGCTGGGGCAAGGCATCGGGCAACTGGTGTCCTGCGATACCACGCCGCTGGAGCTGTGGCTGAAAAAACTCACCGAAGACAGCAATGCCAGCGACCTGCGCTGCACCTACCGCGATCACGCCGGGCAGCAACGCCACTGCCGGCTATCAGCGCGGCCGATCATCGAGAAGCAAAGCGTGGTCGGCTATCGCGGCACCGCCAGTGACATCACCGACGAAGTCGCTGCCCATGCGCAGATCCAGCACCTGTCGATGCACGACGCCTTGACCGGCCTGCCCAATCGCAATCAGTTGTCGCGTTATCTGGATGACGCGCTGCTGCTCAAAGAGCATGCCCCGCCACTGTCGTTGCTGGTGATCGATCTGGACAACTTCAAGCCGATCAACGACTCGCTCGGCCATCCGGCCGGTGATGCGGTGTTGCAGGAAGTCGCCAGTCGCCTGCGCGAATGCACCCGTGAGCTCGACATCGTCGCCCGCCTGGGCGGTGACGAATTCGTCGTGGTGCTCAATGGTATGGACACTCGGCAAGAGGTCGACCGCTTTTGTACCCGGCTGGTCGAGAGCCTGCATCAACCGATGGTCTTCGAGCACCATCCGCTGCACGTCGGGGCCAGCATCGGTATCGCTCTGAGCCGCCGCCAGGGCTTCGTGCCCAGCGAGTTGATCCGTTGCGCCGACATCGCGCTGTATCAGGCCAAGTCCGAGGGCAAGAACACCTGGTGCTACTTCGAAGCGCACATGAACGACCAGATCCAGACCCGCCGGCAAATGGAAAGCGATTTGCGCGGTGCGCTGAAAAACGATGAATTCATCCTGCATTACCAGCCGCGCTACACCGTCGACGGCAAGCACATCGTCTCGGTCGAGGCATTGGTACGCTGGCAACACCCGACCAAGGGCCTGCTGGGGCCGGACGTGTTCATCGGCCTGGCGGAACAGACCGACCTGATCGTGGCGCTGGGGCGCTGGGTATTGCGTGAAGCCTGTGAAACCGCACTGAGCTGGCCGTCGGACATTCTGCTCTCGGTCAATCTGTCCCCGGCACAGTTTGCCCTCAGCGATGTCGTCGAAGACGTGCGCGAAGCGCTGATCCAGACCCGTTTCCCGGCCAGTCGCCTGGAACTGGAAATCACCGAAAACGTGATGCTCGTCGACACCGACGGCGCGCTGGCCACGATGAATGCGCTGAAGCAACTCGGGGTGCGGCTGAACATGGACGACTTCGGCACCGGCTATTCGTCGCTCGGCTACCTGCGCGCCTACCCGTTCGACGGGATCAAGATCGACAAACGCTTCATCGCCTCGATCAGCAACGGCGCCAACGATCGCGCCGTGGTTCAGGCGATCATCGGCCTGGGCAAAGCCATGGGCCTGACCGTCACCGCCGAAGGCGTGGAAACCGAGGAGCAACTGGAGATTCTCGGCAAGGATCAATGCAATGAGGTGCAGGGTTATTTCATGAGTCGACCAATAGACAAAACGGCGTTCGCCCGGTTGTTGCAAACCGCCAGAACCGGGCCGGCCGATCATTCGCCGTCGAAGAAAGGTCGCGTCATCTAGCTGGCCTTGCATCGCTGGCAATAATCCATCGTAGAAATGCACAAAGCCCGGCTCGACACTCTTCGTTAATACGGTGTTCCTGTTGACTTCAATTGGTTTTGTTCAGGGTGTGTTTAGGGCCGTCATGGTTGAATAGTCCTCGCCGCGGGCCAGGCTCAACGTCAATCTCGCACCCCACACAAGTTCAATGCAGGCGTCACCGGACTGTCAGGATTGCGGTCAAAAGAACAACTTCACTAAAGGGTTACCGATGGATCGATATGAGGCCCCGCTTGTTGTAGAGCGCACTTGGCGGGCAGTGTTGTTGAAAGGACTGATTACAAGAAATCCATGCCTGAGCATTTTTTTCATGACACTGGCCGTGTTCATGGCATTGCAGTACAAACCCGCTGTCCTGAACTACACAACACGTTTTGTCGACTTTGCCGAGTACATGTTGCTGCACGGCATCACACTGTTCCCGATTGCCGACGACCTCAAGCCTTATCCCGACTATACGGTTCTCAATACCCTGTTGGTCTATCTGGTTTCCTTGCCGTTCGGCCGGGTGTCCATTCTTTCAATGGGTTTTCCGTCCTGCGTGGCCGCTTCGCTGATGCTGGTATTCATTTATCGGCTGGGCGCGTTGCACAGCAAGAAATGGGGCGCGTATGGCGTTCTTTTCAGCCTGCTCACCTGGGCTTTTCTTGACGGCGTCAACTCGCTGGCACTGGATATCTATCCGGCGCTGTTAACGGTGATGTGCTTCTACTTTGCCTATTCGGCCGATATAAAAAAGGACCCGCGTCGCCTTGCATTGCTGTACCTCGGGTTGGCACTGGGTTTCGCGTTTCGGGGGCCTATTGGCTTGATCGGACCCGCGACTGTCATTGGCGCCTATTACTTGCTGAGCCGGCAGTGGCGCATGTTGCTGCTGTATTCATTGCTCTCGGGCGTGATTCTGACTCTTGGCGTTGCGCTGCTGGCATGGGCGGCCTACTTGCAAGGCGGGCAAGCGTTCCTCGAGGAAGTGCTGAACATGCAGGGCATCGGACGCTTCGGTTCCGACCACGCGCCACGCTATTACTTCTACTTCTCCGCAGGCTTGTTGACCTACGGCATCACGGTGTTTTACGCCATTAATGTAATTCTCAAGAAGTACAAACTGTTCTTCCGCTCGACCCGCGATAAAGACATCGACCTACTGCTGTATCTGACCGGGTGGCTGTTGGTGCTGCTGGTGCTGTTCACTATTCCCAGCTCGAAGAAAGCGCGCTACATCCTCGCAATCACCCCGGCCATTTCGCTGCTGGCCGCCTACCTTTTCGTCAGCAAGGAAGCCGCCTTGGTCCGCGCCAAAAACAGCCTGATGAATTTCTGCCTGAAGTTGCCTCTGCTTGGGTTGGGGATGCTGGTGGCGGTGCTGGTCTACAACAACTTCGCCGATGTTCCGTTACTGCCCAACTACCTGGGCGTAGTCTTGGGATTGTCTGCGCTGCTGAGCTTCTACCATGGCAAACACCAGTACTTCGCCGAGCATCCCTATCGCGAGTTCATGACGCTGTCGTTTGGCGTAGCGGCATTTCTGATACTGGATATGTTTTTCTTCAACCCGATCACCTACCACCTGGAACTCATGATCGAACCCACACCGAAGTTTTTGCCGTATTGGTTTTGGTGAAGCCTCTTCCTGATTCATGAGTAAGCAACACGACTATTCAGTATCCACATGTTGATATCTGACAGGGTCATGACGCATTCAGGGTACTGAATCGGCGGCGGGCCCTGCGCAAAAGCAGTTGCTTGGAGCAGTAAAAAAATAAAGGTGGCGCCCGCTTTCGCGAGCGACACCTTCATCCACTGCCCGCTAATCAGGCCTTCTTGTCCGCTTCTTCCAGCGCTTTTTCAGCGTTGAACCCGTCGAAGTTCTCGAATACGCCCAGAAAGCCCGGCACGGTCACTTCTCGCGCCCAGTCGCGCTGTAGTTCGCAGTACATTTGCACCCGGCTGATGAGCTTCGCGCCCGCCTGTTCCATTCTGCGCAACGCCGCCTCATGCGCGGCGAGCGATGTGCCGCCGACCGCATCGACCGGCACATAAACCTCATAACCTTCCTGGATCGCGTCGAGCACCGGGAATGTCAGGCACGCTTCGGTCCAGAGTGCAGTCATGATCAGCTTCTTGCGCCCGAGCGCCTTGACTGCCTGCTTGAATTGCGTGTCCTCCCAACTGTTGATCGATGTGCGGTCATAGGTCGGCAGATGACCGAGCACCTGTTGCAGCTCCTGGATCGGCGGCTTGTTGCGGCCGGTCGCGACATTGACTGTCGAGTGGATGATCGGAAGGTTGTAGTTGACCGCCGCCTTCGCGACGCTGGTTATGTTGAAGACGAGTTCATCACGCGGCATCGAGCGGATCGAAGAAACCTGAACAGGCTGATAATCGATGATGATCAACGCCGAGTTTTCCGGGGTCAGTAGCTGATCGGTATGGGGGTTGCGGAGAGTCTCGCTTGCCATTGGCAAATCCTTTTCATGGGTGACGCACGTTTGTGAATCAGGCCGGAGCCTGTGCGGGTGATGGATTCCGAGACACGTGCGAATGACGCCATGCCCGGAAAATCCATTGTGCTGTTCCCATGTTTGACGCAGTAGTAGCATTGCGCGACGTGCTGTGTCGCGAAAAGAGGAACGCAAGCGTGGACATCGAAGAACTGCAGACCTTCGTGGAAGTGGCTGATGCCGGGGGCATTTCGCAGGCTGCCCTGCGTCTTGGCGTGTCGAAATCGATCGTCAGCCGCCGCCTGGCTCGGCTTGAAACCGAATTGGGTGTGCAATTGCTGGCACGCTCCACGCGCGGGGCGGCGCTTACCGAGGCCGGTGCGACGTTCCGGGGGGCCGTCCGCAAGGTCGCTTCAAGGCCGACAACGGCATCGCCCTAGTCGCCGCCGCGACCGCAGGCCTGGGTGTCGCCTACCTGCCCGACTGCCTCACCCATGAACACGTGGCATCCGGCGCATTGGTGCCGATCATGACAAACCATCCTCCCCCTCCGGCCGGTGCCTACATCATCCGCCCGCCGGGTCCGCACCCTGCGCGCAAAATTCGTGTGCTCACTGAACTGCTGATCGAGTTCTTCGGCGAAACGCCACACCTGGCGGTGCAGCCGCTGTCACATCAGGATGATGCGCTGGTGTGAGGTTGGGCTAAGCGAGAGCGACAGACTTCCTCTTTATCCGCCGTTCGCGCAGGGCCGCTATGGGAAAGCGGTCACTCGCGAGTGTCGCCTTCTGACCGGAAGTTGCCCGATAAAAACTCCAAAGCCAGCTCGGATGATTAAAAATCGCCCCAAACACGCATTGCCGCATCTGTCCGGCGTCAGTAGGATTCGGTCATCGCTGACATAAATGGATGTGTATATGGAAAGCATGCCGAGACTGGAAATTGAGCGCGTTGCGTATCAAGAGTTTTTAACTCTTTGGGAACGCGGTGTATTCGATAATCAGCGCTTAGGCCAAGCGTTCTATAACCATTTTCGGCTTCATCGTCTGAGCGACCAAACGCGCCTGTTCGGTCTCTATGAAACTGACGGAGACAAGGCCATAACCGCGATCTCCCGCCTGTTCCAAATCAGATAACTTCGACCCCGCGTTTCGCGAGAGCAGGGTCAGCCTTGAAGACCGAGAGGAGATCTAGCGTTTTTACACACTCTGGGCCAGAAGCGGACGTATTAGCATTTGTGTAGTATCTGCCTCTGTTCCAACCTATATGAGATACCCGACGTCTAGTCGACACCCCCATCCCCTACAAGAGCTGTCCTAGACCTGAAATACGCCCTTTACTCGATGGAGCGCCCATCACGGTAAGGTCATGTTTGTATGACGTACACGAGCAACCACAATCCCTTGATATTTTACAATAAACCCTTCCATTTACCTGAAGCCTATGTCATGTAGCCATAACTGCCGCGAGTTTCGGATGTTTATTTTGATAATACAGCTCCACCTCAGCATCATTCTCCAGGAATTGCCATACCTCTTTTGAACGCATGGAGTATAAAACGATAACTGCAAACACTCCCAGATACAGCCATACCAGACTCGTCGTGCCGAATTTAGACATGATAGCGCCAGTTATCACGAATGAAACCGAGCTTCCCAACTGACTAATAACCAACGTGGACGCCATCAATCTTACGCGTGCACCCGAAGGTATAGACACAACTCTTTTATCCATTCCGATCAAGGTAATACAAGCACTGGCCGCCCCCGCGAAAAATAGCCAAGGAATCAATAGCCAAACTTCGTCGCTTTGCGTCGTCGCGCAAAGTGAAAAAGTCAGTAACGACCAACATCCAAGATACTTTTTGCGCTGATTTTGTCTTTTAGCAATAATTGGGCTCAAAATTAACAAGCCTGCAATAGCTCCACTCGCGAAGACAGCATTCAACAGGCCTGCACTGCCTTCCGCAAGATTGCGAGTATGTATAAGTGTTGGAACCAGCATCGGCACGATCGCCGTGACGGTCAAACCAAGTAGCAGCCCAGAACAGGTCAAAAATTGTTCTGGCGGAAGAATGCATTTAAGTTTAAGCCCAAGAAATATGTCATTAATACGATGTGATGTTGATCTCGGCTTTGTGGGGGCTTCACTTATCGGTAGAGCCATTGCTATTACTACGGCTACCAGTCCCAGTATTGAAGAAAAAAGTAGCGAGATATCCAATGAATACACCGCAATTACAATGCCCGCTAACAAAGGCCCCGCAACCCTACCCACGGTAACAACGATACGCCGAATGCGAAATGCAGCACTCGTTTGATGTTTATCAACAGTTTCAGCAGGATAGATGCCAAAAAGAGGCTGGACCACTCCAAATGCTGCTACGGCGATAACGTCGATGAGAATCAGGGCGTCAAGCGAATACCAGTTAGAAGCAAATAAGTACCGCAATGCACTGGCAAACAAGATTACAATACAACCTGCCTTAAGAGCAGTACTACGGCGCATCGACTCAACGCGTGGCGCAAAGCACAACATTGAAATTATCGCTGCGAATGCGAGTGCTGTTTCGTAGACAGCCAGTTCAAACAGGCTGCCCCGCTGTACAATAATCAGAGGCAGCGTTGTGTTCCAACATCCGAGGTAGATCCAGAGCAATAACTCCAGGCATAGATACGTTCGAAATGTACTCAATTCATAATTTCCTTCTTCGTATGAACGCCGCTATAGCTCCCTGCCATGGCGACCCCTTCACACGAATCAGCCTGCTACAAAATGATTGACTTTAAAGCTTTCTGCGCTCACACCAAACTTAGAAAAGAGGTGGCCGTGCATTTTATTCTTGTATATATCTCGATTCTTTTCGAAATACTCTCGATCATACCATCTTACGCCGAAAAACATGGTCAACCCCCTTAGCACAGTCGCAAGCTGCCAATCGTAGAAACGGCCTCAACCGGTCGAGCGCCCAATCGCTCATACTGGTCAATACGAAGTAGCAACCCTTAAACACGAACCGTAGCAGAGTGTGTTTCACATTCCAGTTGAGCGCCCTGATAATTAATGTTCAACCGAACTGCGCTGTCAAACTATTTTTTATGCACCATTTTGGCAAATAAACCACGACCAACGGAGCCTTTAATTGTGGAGATGCGGCTGCAACAGCATCAAAAAGGAGCGCATATGAATTATTTGGTGCACCTCCATAAAGCAAAAGAAGTGTGAAGAAATAATAGTTAGAGACTGACAACCATCCTTTGAATGACCCCTTCTGGCCGATAGCTGCCAGCCAAAGTCAACTATTTCCAACTCAGCGCGGACACCGCATGGGATGGCGTTGGATTTTCTCCAGACGTCATTCAAGCCGTTATTTCGCCATCCTCACGCCCGGTGTTCAAAATACCTCGTGGATCGCTCATCGCGGCCCCTGCACCCGATTCACGTGGTGTGCTGAACCAGTGATCACAAATACCAGCGATACTCCCGCGCGCTGATCTCCTGCATGAATGCCAGGTGATCCTGACGTTTGTTCTCGCAATACACGTCGACAAACTCGGCGCCCAGTCCCGCACGCAGTTGTGGCTGATGCTGCAAGGCGCGCACCGCGTCGAGGATTTCCGTGGGGAAAGCGATGCCGCTGTTGCGGTCATCGTTGAGCGGCGGAATCGGCTCCTTACCGGTTTCCAGGCCATGTTCCAGACCCACCAGAATCGCCGCCAGCACCAGATACGGGTTGGCGTCGGCGCCGGCCAGTCGGTATTCGATGCGCAGGTTTTTCGTGTCCGATTCGGGAATGCGCAGGCAGGCGTCACGATCCTCGTAACCCCAGCTCGCCTGGGTCGCGGTGTTCACCGTGCCGCTCAGGCGGCGCATGGCGTTCTGGTTTGGAGCGAAGATCGGCATGCTGTGCGGCAGCAGATCCAGGCAGCCGGCCACCGCATGGCGCAGCGCTTGCTGGTGATTGGCGGCCAGCAGGTTATTGCCAGCGGCGTCATACAGGCTGACATGCACATGCATGCCGCTGCCCGGATGCTCCACGTACGGTTTGGCCATGAAGCTGGCGCGATAGCCATGCTTGAGCGCGACTCCACGGGTGCTGCGACAGAACAGCGCCGCCCAGTCGGCGGCACGCAAGCCGTCGTCCAGATGGCCGAAATTGATTTCGAACTGCCCCGGCCCCAGCTCGGCGGTAATCACCGTGGCGTCGATACCCTGCGCACGCGTTGCTTCAACCATTTCGTCGAGCACCGGGGCGAAACGTGACAGACGTTCGATGTGCATGTTTGGCTGATCATCGGCATCGTCGGTCAGTTCGTCCCGAGGGAATTGCGGCAGGCCGTCGCGCAGTTTTTTGTCGAACAGATAGAACTCCAGTTCGAAGGCCACCACCGGGTGAATGCCTTTGCCCGCCAATCGATCCAGCACTTTCGCCAATACCTCGCGGGGTTCGAATTCAATCGGTTTGGCGGTGCCATCGGAGGTAATCAGCATCTGCCCCAGCGGCTGCGCTTCCCAGATCACCGGTTTGAGCGTGCCCGGCACCAAGCGGCGCACGGCGTCCGGGTCGCCGTCGTTGAAACAGTAATCGCCAATCTTGAACAGACCGCCTTGCACGCCCAGCAGCACGCAGTTCTGCGGCAGCTTCAGTGCGCTGCCCGCCGCGACTTTTTCGAGCATGTCCACCGGATAACGCTTGCCGTAAAAATGCCCCGGAATGTCCAGGGAAATCAGGTCGACATAACGCACCTCGGGGTAACGTTGGCGAAACGCGCGCACTTCGGCGAGCAGGTCAGAGCAGACAGCGTCCATCGTGTTCATCCTTTGTTGTTATCAGGTGTAGACCCAGAGCACGCGGGTGAGCTGCCCGGTGCGGTTGCCGTAGCGGCAATGGGTGTGACTGTCGAATTGAAAGCTGTCACCGGCCTTTAAGGTCACCGGCTCGTCGTCGTTGCCCAGCCACAAGGTCAGTTCGCCTTCAAGGACGTAGCCGCCCTGCTCCGAGCTGTCGCTCATGTGCCGGTCGCCGCTGCTCGCGCCCGGCTCCAGATGACTTTCGAGCATGGAGAACGAGGCACGCATCTGCGGCGACACCAGAATGTCGGTGATGCCGTTGGCGTAATACAGCGTGCGTCGTTCGTCCGGACGGGTGACCCACGGCACTTGTTTGGCTTTGGGCAGGCTGTAGAAATAGGTGGTCGGCACACCGAGGGTTTCGCTGATCGCGGTGAGGTCGGCCACGGTCGGGCGCGACAAGCCGCGTTCGACTTGCGAGAGAAAGCCCACCGAACGTCCGATCTTGTCGGCCAGCTCTTTGAGGGTGTATTTCTTGTGCTTGCGCAGGTCGTGGATCAGGATCGCCAGCGCAGCGATTTCTTCTTGCTTGTTCATGGTCAAAATCTCATCAAATGCTGTCGCGCAGCCGATACCAGGCCTTGCCGATAGCCTCCAGCGGTGCTGCGAAGTGCTTGCCGCCGGGGAAACGGCCATTGCTCAGGCCCTGGTACAACGCCAATTCATCCGCCTCGCCGAGAATCGCATCGGACACCGCACGGGCGGCGGCCAGCGTCGGCAACACGCCGTGCCCCGAATAACCCTGAAGCCAATAACGATTGCCCTCGCCGCCGACATCCGGCGTGCGGTTCATGGTCAGATCGATATGCCCGCCCCAAGCGAATTCCACCTCTACACCTTTAAGCTGCGGAAACACGCGTTCGAGAAACGGCCGAGTCGCCGCCGCAATGTCCTTGGGCATACCGCCCAGATAAGTGCAGCCACCGCCGAACAACAAGCGGTTGTCCGGCGTGCGACGGAAGTAATCGAGAACAAACTGGTTGTCGGTCACACAGACGTTGCTCGGCAGCAGCGCGGTGGCTTGCTCCGGTGTCAGCGGTGCGGTGGCGACTTGATAGGTGCCAACCGGCAGGATGCAGCTGGAGAGTTGCGGGTCGAGTTGATCGAGATAGGCGTTGCAGGCCAGCACCAGCACATCGGCCTTCACCGAACCGCGCTTGGTATTGACCCGGAAGCCATTGCCCTCCTGCTGATAACTCGACGCTTTGCTTTGCTCATGAATACGCCCGCCGGCACGCTCGATGGCGGCGGCCAGCCCCAGGGCAAGCTTCAACGGATTGAGGTGTGCGCCCTCGGCGTCAAAGAGGCCGGCCTGATAACGATCACTGGCGACCCATTGCGGCAAATCTTTGCGAGGGATGAACTGCAGACCGTCGTGGCCCCACTTGTGACTGGCTTCGTGTTGCCACTCAGTCAGCAGGCTGACTCGACGCGGCATCACCGACGTCCACAAATGGCCCGGGCGATAGTCGCAATCGAAACCATGCCGCCCGGGCAATTCACGCAGCTCCTGCGCGGCCCAACGCATGGCGTCCCACAGACGCCTGGCGCACTCATATCCAAGCGCAGCCTCCAGCGGCGGCATGTCGCACGACCAGCCCAAAATCGCCTGCCCGCCATTACGCCCGGACGCGGCCCACGCCACGCGACTGGCTTCGAGTACGGTGACGCGCTTGCCGGCCAGGGCCAGGCGCAACGCGGTGTGCAGCCCACTGAAACCGGCACCGATGATCACCACGTCGGTGTCGTGCGCACCTTCCAGCGCCGGCCGTGTGCTGAGAATATCGGCGCAACTGTGGGCGTAATAACTGGCGACATGCTGTTGGGATTGCTGAAACATTCGGCGCCTCATGAAATTTATTTCTTATAATTTCATGAAAATCTACAGAACAAATTTCATATCGGCAACCGACAACTGTTTCACCCACGCAGATCAATGCTCCAGCGCATAACGCCGGCAATGCTCCAAATAACCTTTCTCATGTTTGCCAACCAACTGCACAACACTGGTCCACAGCCACGACGGCGCATCCAGTGTCTTCGAGCGGCACGCTTGCAGTTCACGCATCCATGACGCCCGAGTGCTCATGTCCATCTGCCGGGCATGGGCCAGCCCCACGACGCGGGCCAGATAACCGGCGGCGAGCATCGCGTCGGTCTGGCTCAACTGATCCAGTTCCAGTTTCATGTCTTGAGGCAGCAGTTCGCGGATGAAGAAGCCATGGTCGAGCACGCGGGTGGCGATCATCCGGTTGCCCAGGCCTGGCGAGAGAAAACGCGCACCTTCGACCACACGTTTGCCGTTGTCGCGCGGCATCGCGGCTCGCGCCACTCGTGGCGCGGCGGCAGCAACTGCCTCTTTGATATCCAGCAGGCAATATTCCTGATCGTCGCCCTCGCCCACCCCCAGCAACACCGCATAACGCTTGAGCCCCAGCGAACTGCAGCCTTTGACCCAATAGGCTGAGTCGAGCATTTTCACCCGGTCGTCCTTGTTGCGGCCCTTCAATGAGGTCACCAGCGTGTGCAGGTCTGGCGTGGCGCAAAGGGTCTTCAGCGCACTGCGTTCTTCCCGTGACAGCGACCAGAAATGCTTGCCCAGCGGAATAGTTGGTTTGGTGCTCTCGATGCGCTCCTGGGCCAGATGCTTCCAGGTGCGCTGCACCGCGCTGCGCATGCCGGCCTTGACTTGCGCGGGTCTTGGCGGCTCTTTGTCGACGTCGTCTTCGAATGCTTGTTCATAGCCGCGCATCATCTCTTCAAGCATGCGCGCGGTGGCGACGCCGGGCAGGTCCGAACCTCGGGCGGCGGTGGCCAAGGAAAGCGCCAGACGCACCAGATCATGCGCAGGGTTGCCGATAACGGTTTGGTCGAGGTCGCGGATGTGTATGTCGATGCGCCCTTTCAGGTCGCCGGTCGGTCCGAGATTGCCGGCGTGACAATCGCCGCAGATCCACACCGCCGGCCCCTTCGGTAAGTTGCGGCCCGGTTGGCTGTGCAGCCACTCATAAAACTGCACCGTACTGCCACGGACATAGGCGTGGGCGGAGCGAGCCATTTTCAGATTGCGCAGTTGCGACAGGGGTTCAAGACGTGCGGAGGGCCGTGGGGTTTTCATGGACGCTTCTTGCAGTGAATGTGTCCTGTTGACCGCCGGCCGCTCGCAAATGTTTCAAAGTATTACAAAGGCAACTCAACCCGCGCCCGCAAGCCACCGCTGCTGCGATTGCTCAAACTCAGTTCGCCGCCCTGCTCGCGCACAATCGCCCGCGCCGCCGACAGCCCGAGCCCGACACCACCGGTTTCCCGGTTGCGCGAGGTTTCCAGGCGGAAAAACGGGTCGAACACCCGCTGCAACGACGCTTCGGGAATTCCCGGCCCGTTGTCACTGACGTCGATGCACACGCTGTAACCGTCGCTGCTCAGCGCGATTGCCGGCTGCTGCGCGTACTTTTCGGCGTTTTCCAGCAGATTGACGATCACCCGTTTGATCCCCAGCGGCCGGCCCTCGTAGACCAGATGCGCCGGGCCGTTGAAATCGATGGCAATGTTCTGGTCGCGGTAGTCGTCGATGATCGTCTGCAACAGTTCCGACAGGTCGAACGCGGTGCTTTGCTCCGGCTGAGTGTCTTCCCGAAAGAACGCCAGTGCCGCGTTGATCATCGACTGCATTTCTTCGATGTCGCGGATCAGTTTGCTCTGGTGATCGAGATCCTCCATGAACTCGCTGCGCAGGCGCATGCGGGTCAACGGTGCGCGCAAATCGTGGGAAATCGACGCCAACATGTGCGTGCGCTCGCTGATGTAGTGCTGAATCTGCGCCTGCATGGTGTTGAAGGCGATGATCGCCTGGCGGATCTCGTCGGGGCCTTCGACTTTGATCGGCGGCGCACGCAGATCACCGCCAAAACGCCGGGCGGCGCTGGCAAAGCGTTGCAGTGGCTTGGCCAGTTGCTGCGTGGCCAGCCAGGCCACCAGCACGGTGGCGATCAGGCCGAGGGCGATGATGATCGCGATGCGCGTGCCGATGTCCAGGCCCCAGGAGCGCTCGGGCGAAGAGAACAACAGCCAACTGGAATCCGGCAGTTGAATCAGCGCCGCATAGCGCGCCAGCGGACTGCCGCTCGGCCAGTCAGCGGGATTGAACACCCGAATGTCTCGCTCATCGCCCAACAACTGATGCAACCCCGACGTCTTGTTGGCGATGAGCTGCGTACCACCTGCTGGCAATCCAAGTTCGTCGCGTTGCGCACTCCACGTCACCTCCTGCGTCGGGCCGGTTGCCGCGTGCGCCAGTTTCGGGCGTAAAGGCGCTGGTGCAGCCTCGATCACTTTGACGGTCGCGGCAATCTGCTCCAGCAACCCGGTACGTTCAATCGGTGGTCGCGCCCAGGTCCCGGCAACCTCCACGAACAGGAAATTGAGTGCCAGCGACGCGAGCATGGCCGCGACGATGGTCAGGGCGATCCGCCGACTCAGCGGATCACGGCGCAGGAATCGACGGATCATGAACGAGTGACCTTGGCGGTAAACATGTAACCGCCGTTGCGCACGGTGCGGATCAGGTCCGGGCGCTTACTGTCCGGCTCGATCTTGCGGCGCAAGCGGCTGACCTGCACGTCGATGCTGCGATCGAAGGCGTCGTGGCCCTGACCACGAGACAGGTCGATCAGTTGCTCGCGGGTGAGGATGCGCTGCGGGTGTTCGAGAAACACCACCAGCAGATCGAACTCGCCACCGGACAGCGGAATCATCACGTTTTCCGGGGAGCGCAGCTCGCGACAGGTGATGTCCAGATGCCAACCGGCGAAGGCGATCACCGGCCGTGACGGCTCGCTCGCGGGGCTGACCTGCTCACCGGCGCGGCGCTGCACGGCGCGCAGGCGAGCCAGCAATTCACGCGGGGCGAACGGTTTGGTGACGTAGTCATCGGCGCCCAGTTCGAGGCCAACGATCCGGTCGCTCAATTCGCCCATGGCGGTCAACATGATGATCGGAATGCCCATCTGCGCGCGCACTTTCTGGCACAGGCTCAGGCCACCTTCGCCGGGCAGCATCAGGTCGAGAATGATCGTGTCCGGGCGCTGCTGCGCAATTGCCGCCCACATCGCTGCGCCGTCGGCGGCGACATCGACCTCGTAGGCGTGCTGGACGAAGAACTTCTTCAGCAGGGCGAGAATTTCCACGTCATCGTCGACGATCAGCAGTCTGCTCACGGGCACAGGATCCTCAGGCCAAAAAGAACGCATCTAAAACTATTCTGGCGGGCGGGTCATATATTTCAATCGAGCAACATTCCGTCGCCCCGGACATCAAGCGGACATTCTGCGGCAAAACCCCTCAGGCACCCTGCACGCCATCGACAACCGGGGGGCTTTCAATGAGCGCATTGCACAACCGTTATACCGCCGAGGGCCACGACGCCCGCTATCCGTTGATTCTCAGCCAGCGCACCAGCGCGCCTGAGCAGGATACGCCGCTGTTATTTCAGGAGTTCTGCCTGGGCCTGTCAGATGACCAAAGCCGTATCGTCCTGCGCCGCTATTTCGAGCAGTACGGCCCCGGCGATTCGCAATGGGTCGAGTACGTGCATTCGATTCCGGCTGCCGACCTGATCCAATGGATCATGAGCCACGGCCAACTGCACATCGAATGCTCGGACAACACCCCGCCGCTCTCCTCCCCAATCACTGCCCGCGCTTGAACGACGCGGGGCAACAGCGCAAAACAAGGATTCGCATGATCAGAAGCCATTGCTTGATGTCGGTGCTGTGTACGGCGTCCCTGAGCCTTTCGGCCTGCAGCAACAAAACCGTCGAACCGCAGAAGTACACCGGATTTCTGCACGATTACAGCGTGCTCAGCGAGCGCCAGTCGCCATCTGGGCAGACGGTGCTGGGTTGGGTCAGCCCGGCGCTGGCGCGGGGGCGTTACACCCAGGCCTATCTGGCGCCCAGCCAGTTCTACCCGAGCGCCGCGCCGACCGAGCGGATCCCGCTGAGCACGCTGTCTGGCGTCACCGACTACTACGACGCCGCGCTCAGGCTGGAACTGGGCAAGGTCATGCGCCTGATGCCGCAACCCGGCCCGAACACCCTGACCATCAGACCGGCGATCACCCGCGTCGCCGCCAGCACCCAAGGCTTGCGCTTCTATGAATGGCTACCGGTGACGCTGGTTGCCGCCGGCGTGAGCACCGCCACCGGCATCCGCGATCAGGACAGCGAAATCACCACCGAAGTCTCGTTCGAGGACGGCTCCACCGGCGAAGTGGTCGCCGAAGTCGTGCGCAAGGGCATCGGACTACCGCTGGAAAACGACAAACAGGTGCTGACCGCCGATGACGTCAAGGCTGTTCTCGATGGTTGGGCCGGCGACCTGGGCCAGTCATACCTGGCGATCCGCCGCTAGACATTTTGTGGCGAGGGAGCTTGCTCCCGCTGGACTGCACAGCAGTCCTCCCCAACAGCGGGGCCGCTTCGCGCCCCAGCGGGAGCAAGCTCCCTCGCCACAGTTCATTCGTTGGGTCGGGAGTATTTTTCAGGTGTTTGCAATCGCTGAATCCACTCATGCTCGGGATGCAACCGAACCAGATGTTGCATCAGCCATCGCCGCTCTTCGCGAGATAAATCCGGCAATGCCTGACTGAAATCGGTTTGATCCTTGGGACGCGTGTATTTGGCCTTGAACAGCAGAATCGCCGCAGGCCTGAGATAGGGAATCCCCGTATCACTCAGTGCCACCATCGCGGCGCGTGGATGGACAATCGACGGGTCTCTTTTATAGACCCACGTATCCGTCGTGCCGGTTTCAAGCATCAGATCGACTCGCCAGGCATGGGCAACGGCATCAAATCCCCACACCTGGAAAATATTCTCGCCTGGCGTTTGCCCCACCGGCAAAAACGTCAGTTCACCGTCCCGCACGGTATAGAAGTCCAGCTCGGCCAGCGCTTGCCGGAAGCGCTGAAAGTCGTCCCGCAGGAGGGTGAACTCCAGATCGCTGTGCGCACGGGTTGGCCGGCCCAGCCATAAATCCAGCGCCCATCCGCCCACCACGCACCACGGGCGCGAGATGTGTTTCAGCCGTTGCGCCAGTTCTTCCGGCGTCCACGGTTGCCATTCTTGCTGATCAGGAACGGTCATGCGCTCTGCTTCTCGTCACTTGGCTTTCGATTCCGCGCCGTTGCTCAAAATGCCGTGGCAGATCAAACCCAACACACTGCGCATATGCCGGGCATGCGCTTGCCGATTGGGTGCCGCCTCGGTCGCCAGCCGAATAAACGCCATATTCGCGTACTGGTTGAACAACGTCGCCGCCACATCGAGATCGACTGACGCCCGCACCTTGCCCTGCGCCTGAAAATGCCCGAGCAGCGCCTTGGTCTCTTCGATCACCGCCGCATTCCACGGGCTCAACGCCAGCGCCAACTCACCGGTCAGCAGAAACGGCGCCAATTCACGCCACAACGAGGCCGGCATCGCTTGCAGTTGATAGTCGGTCATTAGGCCTTCGAACTCGCACAGCGCCTCCAGCGGATCACTGTCGTCGTCCAGATTGGCCCGCGCATCGCGCATCGCCTGCTCGTCCGGCTGTTTGAGCAAGGCCAGCAGAATCTCCTGTTTGCCACCGAAATAATTGACCACCGTCGGCGCGGACACCCCGGCCTGGACCGCGATCTGGTCCAGCGTGGTGGCCGCAAAACCATTGGTCTTGAACAGCTCCAGCGCTGCCTGCGCGATGACTTCCCTGCGCTGTTCCTTTTGCCGTTCTCTGAGCCCGCTCATGGTGCTGATGTCCTGTCTTGCTGATCGGCGTCAGCCTACGGATTTCTTTTTTCACCGACAAATATTTTCTTTACAAAAATATTTTTAAGTGACAAATATTAACCGTGCACCGCTGGAATGAACGCGCACCCACTTGCCCCGTTTCTCTGGAGAACCGCCATGTCCGCCGAATTCGATCCGACCCGTAGCACCCGCGATTACCAGGCCGCCGACGCCGCCCACCACATTCACGCGTTCGTCGATCAGAAAGCCCTCAACGAGGAAGGCCCGCGGGTGATGGTCAGCGGTGATCGCCTGGCACTGTGGGACAACGACGGTAATCGCTACCTGGACGGCATGTCCGGCCTGTGGTGCACCAACCTCGGTTACGGGCGCAAGGATCTGGCCGCCGCTGCCACCGCGCAGCTGCAACAACTGCCCTACTACAACATGTTCTTCCACACCACTCACCCGCAGGTGATCGAGCTCTCCGAGCTGTTGTTCAGCCTGCTGCCCCAGCACTACAGCCACGCGATCTATACCAACTCCGGTTCCGAAGCCAACGAAGTGCTGATCCGCACCGTGCGCAAGTTCTGGCAGGTGATGGGCCAGCCCGAGAAGAAAATCATGATCGGCCGCTGGAACGGCTACCACGGCTCGACCCTCGCTGCGACGGCGCTGGGCGGCATGAAATTCATGCACGAAATGGGCGGCACCATCCCTGACGTCGCGCACATCGACGAGCCGTACTGGTTCGCCCACGAAGGCAACCTCAGCCCGGAAGAATTCGGCCTGCGCGCCGCACGGCAACTGGAAGACAAGATCCTCGAACTGGGCGCCGACAAGGTCGCCGCGTTCGTCGCCGAACCATTCCAGGGTGCCGGCGGCATGATCATTCCGCCCGCCACTTACTGGCCGGAAATCCAGCGCATCTGCCGCAAATATGATGTGCTGCTGTGCGCCGACGAAGTCATCGGCGGTTTCGGTCGCACCGGCGAATGGTTCGCGCACCAGGCCTTCGGTTTTGAACCGGACACGCTGTCGATCGCCAAAGGCCTGACCTCCGGCTACATCCCCATGGGCGGGCTGATCCTGTCGCGACGTATGGCCGAAGCACTGGTGGAAAAAGGCGGCGTGTTCGCCCACGGCCTGACCTACTCCGGGCACCCGGTGGCGGCTGCGGTGGCGATTGCCAACCTCAAGGCGTTGCGCGATGAAGGCGTGGTCACTCAGGTGAAAAACGACACCGGTCCTTATCTGCAGAACTGCCTGCGTGAGGTGTTCGACAACCATCCGCTGGTGGGTGAGGTTCAGGGCGTGGGGCTGGTGGCGGCATTGCAGTTCGCCGAAGACAAAGCCACCCGCAAGCGTTTCGCCAACGAGAACGACATCGCCTGGCGCTGCCGCACCATTGGTTTTGAGGAAGGCCTGATCATTCGCTCGACGCTGGGCCGGATGATCATGGCCCCCGCATTGATCGCCACGCGCGCGGAGCTGGATGAATTGGTCGACAAGACACGCATCGCCGTAGATCGCACGGCTAGCGAATATGGCGTGCTGTAACACATACCCCTTGTAGGAGTGAGCCTGCTCGCGATAGCGGTGTGTCATTAACATCGATCTAAACTGATCGACCGCTATCGCGAGCAGGCTCACTCCTACAACGGAATCAGGTATGCCTTGAACTCAGCACATCGGCTCAATCAAGCCCAATTGATCCTGCCCATTATCAGCAGACCTTCCCTGATTGTCGGTCTCTCTCGATGGCTTCCTCAACATCACACTTTGCATTGTTGGCACTGCTTTGCGCAGCGAGCGACAGTGCTTTGGCCAATGACTTCTTCGACGACGCCAAAACCGAAGTGCTCAGCCGCAACTTCTTCCTGAGCAACGACTACCGCTCGCCCTCTCCCTCCGGCAAAAACTATAAACAGGAATGGGCCCAGGGTTTTATCGGCACGTTCACCTCTGGCTACACGCCAGGCACTGTCGGATTCGGCATCGATGCCCACGCCTTTCTCGGCCTGAAACTCGATGGCGGCAAAGGACATTCCGGCACGGGTCTGTTGCCGGTCGACAGCAATGGTCGTAGTGAACCGAACTACTCCAGCGCTGGCGGCGCGTTCAAACTGAAAGCTTCGCGCACCACCCTCGCGTTCGGCGAGATGACCGTGGAAACGCCGGTGTTCGACACCTCGGACAAACGCCTGCAACCGGAATACGCCACAGGTTTGCTAGTGAACAGTCGTGAAATCGACAACGTTAACTTCACGGCCGGACACTTCACCGCATTCAAGAATCAGGACAGCTCTTCGAGCCACGGCGACTTTTCCGGTTACGGCGCCACCACCGAGGCTGGCGGAATCAGTTTTCTCGGCGCCGATCTGTTCGGCGACAGTCCGGTGGGTGGATCGCTTTACGCCTCGGACCTGACTGACACCTGGCATCAGTACTACGCCAATCTGCACTTCAAACAGTCCGGCCTGTTGCTCGATGCCAACCTCTACCACACCCGCGATACCGGTCGGGCGCTGGCCGGCGCAATCGACAACACCGCGTTCAGCCTGTCCGGCAAGTACAGCTTCGGCCCGCACGCGGTCATGCTCGGCTGGCAACGCGTCAATGGCGACACGTCGTTCGATTTCGTGGGCGGCGACTCGATCTACCTCGCCAACTCGATCAAATACGCCGATTTCAACGGCGCTGGCGAACGGTCCTGGCAAGCACGCTACGACCTTGACCTCGGCGCCTTCGGCATCCCTGGCCTGACCTTCATGACCCGCTACGTCTCCGGCGACTACATCGACGGCACTCACGCGCCCAAGGGCGGCGCGTACAACCCGTTCGATGCCGAGACTGGCGATTATCAGCCGCAGCAAGGCGCTGGCGGCAAGCATTGGGAACGGGATATCGATCTGAAATACATCGTGCAATCGGGCACGGCGAAGGACCTGTCGGTACAGCTGTCGCACGTCTCGCACCGGGCCAACGAGGCACAGGCCGGGGATGATATCGACCGAATTTATGTGGTGATTCAGTACCCGCTAGGGTTCTGATGGCCCGTGATTAAACCCGGACTCAGACCCGAGGTCGCCCTACGAATCCATCGACTGGAAAAACTCCACGAAGCCGCCGACAACGAAGCCCTGCTGGGCATTCAGCAAGTCGTGATGCTCGGCGAACTGACCGTCAACCGCGCCCTCGACAACCTCGACCCGCCCGCCTGAAAACCCGATCCCCTGTGGGAGCGAGCCTGCTCGCGAAAGCGGCCGATAAGCCGACTTTGAGGTTAATGACACACCGGCCATCACCAGCAGGCTGGCTCCAACCAGGGGATCGAGTGACATTTTGAACATTGCGTGATTCGCGGACGGAAGCCGACCTGCGTTATTGGCTAGCAAAATGCCACCACATCACTTAGTCTGCGCGCCCCGCAAAAACGTTTGGCCAGGAAGGCTTTGATTGGCCTTCGCAACTGAACGTCATCAATCACGCAGATTCAGGGATGTTCATGTTTCATGTCTTCAAAATAGCGGTCGCCGGCCTGCTGGCCTCGCTGCTCAGTGGTTGTATCACCGAAAGCGCGTCATGGGTCAGCGAACCATTGCAGGCCAAGGCCAATGAGCCTGTGGCTTATCTGATCGGGTCTATCGGGCCGCGCTCGCTCAAACTGTCTCCGGCGGATAACCAACGCCTGTTTATACGCAAACGTGGCTCCCAGTACGGCGCTGCCGGTATCTGGAAAATGGCCGGTGCCTATTCAACGCCGCAGGATATTCAGGACGCTAACGGTGCCGCGAGTGTCTTCGTCCTTGCTTTGAAACCGGGCGACTACGAGTTCTACGATTTCCAGTTCTTCTCTGCGCGATACACACCGGGGCTTGGCACCGTTTACAGTTCGATGGAAGCGCGTGAGAAATTCAACCTTCCGCTACGTCTTGAAGCCGGAAAAGCCTATTACATGGGCGAATATCGCTCGCTCTGCCTCAACGGCATCGGCTGCACCTTCCTCTGGCGCGATCAGCGCGCCCGCGACGCCGTGATCGCCCAGCGCCAGGTTCCCGGACTACCACCTCTGCAATCACTGAAGCTCGATCTGAAAAGCGCCGAACCCTATATTTTTGCCGATACCCCGCCGGGTGTTGCCGCGGACATCAAACCATGAAAAAAATCACCACGCTTGCCACCGTCGCTCTGCTGGCCGGTTGTACCGCCACCAACACCTTGCCAGAGCGCACACTGGCCGACGGACAGGATTATCTGGCACCGATCCACGTCATGATCGACGACCCTCTGCAGTCTTCGTCGTTGCGCAATCATCTGCGCGAAACTGGCGTATTTCGCAACGTCGAAACCGGGTCCGGCCAAAACGATGCGTACAACGTCCAAGTCAAATTGAACATGCAACGCGAGTTCCCGCCGTTCCCGGTGGTGTTGTTGAGTTGCGCCACACTGTTCATGCTGCCGCTTTCGAAGGAATACGACACGCAGGCCGAGTTCTCGGTGTATCAAGGCGACAAGCGCCTCAAGCAGTACACCTATCGCAATAACACCCAGAAATACACCTGGTTGCTCGACCAGGGTGGCGAGCTGGAAGGACAGAACCTCAGCCGTATTGCACGGGCCTTTGCCCAGGACGTTCAACATGACCGGTTGATCCCTGTCGTGGGAAGTGCCCAATGAAGCTGGCCTTGATCAAGAACGGCGCCATGCTCAGTGCGCTAATGGCACTCGGCGGTTGCGCCAACACCCTGCCGCCTCTCGATTATCACGCTACGCAAGCCTATGTGCCGGTGACGTTGAGCCTGGGCCCGGCCAATACCCGGCACGAAGAATATCGTCAGCGTGAAACCATTTCTGCATTGAAAGACTCCGGTGCGTTTTCCATGCTCGACGGCGGTTACACCCGCAACGGCTACAGCCTGCTGATTACCCAGCCGTGGTCGGGCGAAACCCATTATCTGGCCATGTTCAATGTTCTGACCCTGTTCACCCTCCCAGTGCCTTATCACTACCAGGACAACTTGCGCAGCTCGGTCTTCAAGGACGGTAAACTGCTCAAGACCTATAACTATTCCCGCGAAGGCTGGAGCGTGATGGCGTGGTACGTGCCGATCCCGAACAACAAAAACAAGCAGCAGATGCTGGATCAGTTTCTGGGAGAGTTGGAGAAGGACAAGCTGATTCCCTATCAGCCTTGACCGTTGCGCCGCGACAGCAAGCATCAAAGCGGCGAGGACGGGAATAATTGGCGGAAGGCAGCCGGAGTCGAACCTGCCCGGGAACGGATGCCGTCCCCAACCGGGTTTGAAGCCCGGCCGCGCCACCGGGCGCGATTGCCTTCCTTTGAACTCAGGGTGCGTCGGCACTGGCCAGCGCGTTGTCGTGGCGGATCACCCGGGATTCGCCGATGCGCCGGGTCAGGCCGAGGCGGTCGAAGTATTCCAGGTACTGAATACAGCGTTTGCGTCCCAAGCCTAGCGCATCACGGAAGGTTGTCACCTGGATCGACGGATTTTCCTGTTCCAGTTGCAACAGAATGTCGGCCATGCGCCGCAGTTGCCCGTCAGACAGAAACAGATCGCGCACCACTTGGTGCATCAATCCCAAGCGCGCCAGTTTGCGCAACAGCAGGCGCACCATCGCATCTTCCACGCCCAACACGTTGGCGACATCACGTACCCACGGCGGATCAAACCCGGCCTGTTCGAACAGCGGCTGCATGCGCTGCCACAGGGTTTCGTCTTCGGCATTCAAACGCACCTGATGATCGGGCAAATGCAACCACGGCCCGCTGGCGTTGATCGATCCGGCGGCGCGCAGTTCTTCCAGCAGGCTGACGAAGGTCGAACGTTCCAGCGCCAAACCGCTGAAGCGGCGCAGGCGGTCGCGATCCGGTCCCATCTGGTCCGGTTCCAGCTCATGCAATTTCGCCAGTTGCTCCAGCAGGGTGAACTTCAACTGCCCCCAGCGCTGCACGTTGAACAGCACCGGGCCTTGGCGGGTGTCGATCAGGCGCACGTTGGCCGGTAGCGCCCAGTCTTCACGCGGGCGATTGAACTGGCGCTCAATTCGTTGCGGATCGAGGCCGCCAGCGCTGTGGTCGAGCAACAGCGGCAGCGCTTGTTCAAGACTATCGCTGCCCACCAGCGCTTGCAGTTGTGCCAGCCGCTCCGGGCTGCGACGGCGACGGGCCGGGGCGAACGGGTCAAGCACCTGGCCACCGCCGAGGGTGCGTTGCGCGCTCTGGTCACGCAGGATCAGGCGATCGCCCTTCACCGCGTGCACCGGGGCGTTGATCAGCAGTTGCGCGAACATGCGTTCGCCTGCACGCAAACGCGGGCCTTCGAGCAACGCCACGCGGGCGATGACGTCTTGCGTACCGAGGTGCACGTGCACCGGGTGAAAGTGTTCGAAGGTGCGCTCACCGGGCAACAGTTGAAATTCGATATCGACCCGTTGCGTCGGTGCGTGCAGCCATTCGGCCAACAGCCATTGGCCGCGATGGATCTGCTCCAGGGTCAATCGATCGCCACTGATGTTCAGCGCCACCCGTTGCCCGGCGAAGGCCTGCTCGGCGGCCTGATTTTGCGCGTGCAGTCCTCGCACCCGCACCGATTTCCCGGACGGCCCGAGGGCCAGTTTGTCCCCGACTGACACCGTTCCCGACAACGCCGTGCCAGTCACCACAATCCCGGCGCCCGCCACGCTGAAAGCGCGGTCGATGGCCAGGCGCAAACCACCGTCGCGACTGCGCTCATGCACTTCGCCTTGGATCTGCAGCAAGCTCTGGCGCAGTTCATCGACGCCCTGCCCGGTCACGCTCGACACCGCCAGCGTCGTCGCATCGGCGAATGGCCCGGCTTCGAGCAGATCGAGAACCTGGCGCTGCACCTCCTCCACCCTGCCCGCTTCAACCCGATCGCATTTGGTGATCGCCACCAGCGCCCGGGGAATGCCCAGCAATTGGACAATCGCCAGATGCTCGCGGGTCTGCGGCATCACCCCGTCATCCGCCGCCACCACCAGCAACACCAGATCGATGCCCTGCGCGCCGGCGAGCATGTTGTGGGTGAATTTCTCGTGGCCCGGCACGTCGATGAATCCGGTCAGCCCGGCACCGGCTTCCAGTTCCGCGTAGAGATAACCGAGGTCGATGGTCATTCCGCGCTCGCGCTCCTGCGGGCGGCGGTCGCCGGTTTGGCCGGTCAGGGCTTGCAACAGCGAGGTCTTGCCGTGGTCGATGTGCCCGGCGGTGCCGACGATCACGACTCGACCTGCAACTGCGGCAATTGCGCCAACCACGCCGATTCATCGTCGAGCTGCCGCAGGTCCAGCCACAGCGCATCGTCGTCAATGCGCCCGAGCACAGGGATTGGCAACGCACGCAACGCCGCTTCCAGATTCAGCAGACAACGCCCGCGCATGCGTTTCGACACCTGCGGGCGCAAACACAGCGCCGCACTCGGCAACCGCGCCACCGGTTGGCTGCCGCTGCCGATCATGCCCAGCGCTTTCACTGCACTGACATTCCACGGTTCGCCGATAACCTGTAACAGTGCCGGTAGCAGGCGCTCGGCTTGGGCGAGGATCTCGGCTTGCGGGCGAGTCAACAGCCGCAGGCTCGGCAGACGTTCAGCGAGGCGATCCGGATCGCGATACAAACCCAGCACCGCCTCCAGTGCCGCCAGGGTCAACTTGTCGACCCGCAAGGCGCGCTTCAGCGGGTTCTTCTTGATCTTCGCGATCAAGTCTCTGCGCCCGACTATCAACCCGGCCTGCGGCCCGCCGAGCAATTTGTCGCCGCTGAAGGTGACGATGTCCGCACCGTCGAGCAGCGCCTGCCTTACCGTCGGTTCCGCCGGCAGACCCCAGCGGGTCAAGTCCAGCAGACTGCCGCTGCCCAGATCCTCCAGCAGCGGCAAGCCGTGCCGATGGGCCAGTTCGGCCAGTTCGGCGGTGGGCACCCGGGCGGTAAAGCCTTCGATGCTGTAGTTGCTCGCATGCACGCGCATGATCAAACCACTGCGCGGGCTGATCGCTGCTTCGTAGTCGCGGGCGTGGGTGCGGTTAGTGGTGCCAACTTCATGCAGGCGCACGCCGGCGCGGGCCATGATGTCGGGGATGCGGAACGCGCCGCCGATTTCGATCAGCTCGCCGCGCGAGATGATGCCTTCCTTGCGCGCGCCGAGGCTGTTCAGCGTCAGCAACACCGCAGCGGCATTGTTGTTGACCACGGTGACGGCTTCGGCGCCGGTCAGTTCGCGGATCAGGCCTTCGATCAGATCATCGCGATCACCGCGCTTGCCGCTGGCCAGATCGAATTCCAGATTGAGCGGGTAACGTGCGGCCATCTGCACCGCTTCGATGGCCTCTTCGGGCAGCAAGGCGCGACCGAGGTTGGTGTGCAGCAACGTGCCGGTCAGGTTGAACACTCGCCGAACGTTGCTGCGCTGTTGCTGGGTCAGGCGCTCGCCGACGCGGCCGGCGAGCACTTCGGGGCTGATTTCAATGGCAGACAGTTGACCTTGCAACACGCTGAGCCGCAGCTCATCAAGCAACTGCCGCAAGCCGCTCAGCAACGCCTCACGGCCATAACGCTCGGCCAGCGGCAGACAGGCCGGGTGACGCAACAAACCATCAATGGAAGGCAACCGCAGGGCAACACTCGAAGACATCAGCCACTCCCGAAAACAAGACTCTCCGGCATGACCTGACGCAACGCGTCTAAATACAGCACACCGGCCCCCAATTGTGGGAGCGGGCTTGCTCGCGAATGCGGTGAGTCAGCCACAAATGATCTGACTGACACGGCCCCTTCGGGAGCAAGCCCCCTCCTACAGGTTTTTCAGGAGTGTAGACGCTCTGGTCATTCGTCTCCCGGCGCCAGCAACAGATTCGGTGCCAGACGCTGGTAGCCGTCCTGCGCCAGACGCATGTCGAGCAGCAGGCTGCTGAGATCGGCGGACAACGCTTCGCCTTCGGCATCGTTCTCCAGATAAACCAGTTTCAGGTAGCTGTTGCAACTGGGGCACACCTCCGCACGAATCGGCGCCTGATTGGCGGCGTGGCGATCGTCCTCCAGGCTCAGGTAATCCAGGCCCTTGCTCGACTCGCAATACACGCACTTGACCCGCACCACATGCCATTCGCAGGCGCACAACGAACACACCAGATAACGCAGACCGTTGTGTTTGCCGCGATGGCGGATCACCCCGGCCATCGCTGGTGAACCACAGCCCGGGCACTGGCTGAGGCTGTCGCCGGGTTTCAGTTGCAGGTTCGGTGCGCTGAGCAGCCAATGGCTCCACGCCGCTTGCAGCCCGGCGCCGAGGAACGGCACCAGCGCCGCCGGCACCATTGAATACTGACCGCTGACCAGCGCCACGGCCCACGCGCGCAATTGCCCGACACTGGCACCGCGCAATGTGGCGAGCGCGTCGACTACGGCGGGTTGATCGGGCGCCACGTAACGTTGCAATAAAGCATCCAGATAAGCCCGCCAAGCGTCTTCGCGAACCAGTGTGTCGGCAGCAAACGGCGGCAAACCATGCAACTGACAGGCTTCGATCCTTTGCTGATCAAACGGTACCGTCAGCGGTGGATCGTCGAAAACCTGCTGCTGAGCCCGGCACAATCCGGCGATCAGACGCAGGTAATCGGCCAACGGATGCCCGTGAGCCAATTGCTCCAGGCGCTGGGCGCGCAAGGTGAATAGGTTGTGCGGCGGCAGGTGCAGAAACGGCGGCGAACTGGCCGCCGCTTCGATTTCCCCGGGTTCAAGAATGGTTGCCAAAAGTCAGCCCTTTTTGGTGATCGGTCGCTCCGGCACGTCCGGATTGCGTTCATCGCGGGTGATGTCGCGATACCACAGTTCGTGGTGTTTCCTGGCCCAGGCGCGGCTGACCCAGCCATGCAGCATCGCGTCCACCGAACCCTTGATCCACAGGCCGGCGTAGATGTGCACGATGATGCTGAGGATCAGCACAAACCCGGCCAGCGCATGCAGGAGCATGGCCCAGCGGATCACGGTGATGCCGAAGTACGCGCTGAAATACGCACGCCAGATCACCAGCCCGGTGAACAGCAAACCGAGCATGCACAGCAGTAAAGTCCAGAACAGCATCTTCTGCCCGGCGTTGTACTTGCCCACCGGCGGTACGCTTTCTTCGTCGTTGACCAGCACCCGATCGATGCGGCGCATCCACTTCCAGTCGTTGTCGATGAAGAAGTTCGCGCGCCAGAAGCGGAACACCAGGCCGAGGAACAACACGAACATCAGCACGCCCATGAACGGGTGCAGAATCCGCGTCCACGGCCCGCCGCCGAACAGGTGGGTCAGCCAGAACATCGACGGATGAAACAACGCCAGCCCGGACAGCCCGGCCATGAAGAACAGAATCGCCACCAGCCAGTGATTGGTGCGCTGGTTGGCGGTGTAGCGCAGGATCGTCTTGTTGCTCATGGCCGGTCCTCCCCGCGTGGATCGAAGGTGTGCACCGCCGGATCGACGACATGCACCGAGGTATCGGGCGGCGTCGGATGTTCATCTTCCTCGACGCGATTCGGCCCGATGCGCACATAGTGGAAGAAACCGGCGAGCACCGCCGCACCCATCGCCAGCAGGCCCAACGGTTTGCTGATGCCTTTCCACAAGCCCACCAGCGGGCTGATGGCCGGTGCCTCTGGCAACCCGGCGTAGATCTTCGGCGTATCGGCGTGGTGCAACACATACATCACGTGAGTGCCGCCGACGCCTTCCGGGTCATACAGCCCGGCGTTGTCGAAGCCCCGGCTTTTCAGGTCGACGATGCGTTCGGCGGCGTGCTCCTTCATGTCTTCTTTGGTGCCGAAGACAATGGCGCCGGTCGGACAGGTTTTCACGCAGGCCGGTTCCAGCCCTACCGCGACGCGGTCGGAACACAAGGTGCATTTGTAGGCCTTGTGATCCTTCTGCGAAATCCGCGGAATATTGAACGGGCAACCGGTGATGCAGTAGCCGCAACCGATGCAGTGATCCTGATCGAAATCGACGATGCCGTTGGCGTGCTTGATGATCGCCCCGGGACTTGGGCATGCCGCGAGGCACCCCGGTTCGGCGCAATGCATGCAGCCGTCCTTGCGGATCAGCCACTCGAGGTTGCCGGCGTCGGTTTCGTGTTCGGTGAAGCGCATCAAGGTCCAGGTTTCTGCGCTCAGGTCCTGCGGGTTGTCGTAGGTGCCATGGTTGTGGCCGACCTCGTCGCGCAGCTCGTTCCATTCCGAGCAGGCGACCTGGCAGGCCTTGCAGCCAATGCATTTGGTGGTGTCGATCAGCTTGGCGACTTCCTGCTGATTCCGCACCGAAGGCGGCACCGTGGTGGTGGCCGAGCGGGCAATGATGTCTTGGCTGGCCATTTACAGTTTCTCCACGTTGACCAGGAATGACTTGGATTCCGGGGTCTGTGTGTTGCCATCGCCGAGGAACGGCACCAGGGTGTTGGTCAGGTAGCCGTGGCGCGTCTGGCCGGTGAATCCCCAGTGCAGCGGGATACCGATCTGATGCACCACCTGGCCGTTGACCTGCAGCGGCCGGATGCGTTTGGTCACCACCGCCACCGCCTCGATGAACCCGCGTTTGCAGCTGACCCGCACCCGATCTCCCGCCGCAATGCCTTTCTCCTTCGCCAGCACTTCGCCGATTTCGACGAACTGCTCGGGCTGGGCAATCGCATTCAACTTGCAATGCTTGCTCCAGAAGTGGAAGTGCTCGGTCAGCCGGTAACTGGTACCGGCGTATGGGAAGTCCTTGGCTTCGCCGAGGCTTTCCCAGACCGAATCGAAGATCCGCGCCGCCGGGTTGCTGGTGGCTTTCTTGTTTTGCGGGTGCAGCGGGTTGATGCCGATCGGCGTTTCGAACGGCTCGTAGTGCTCGGGGAAAGGCCCTTCGTTCATCTTGTCGACGGCGAAGAACCGCGCCACGCCTTCGGGGTTCATGATGAACGGGTTCATCCCCGCTTCCGGCGGCACATCGGCCTTGTAGTCCGGCACGTCGGTGCCGCCCCAGGCCTTGCCGTTCCACCATACGAGGCGTTTTTTCGGATCCCACGGTTTGCCCGCGACGTCCGCCGAAGCGCGGTTGTAGAGAATCCGCCGGTTGGCCGGCCACGCCCAGGCCCAGCCCTGATGCTGATGCATGCCATACGGGTCGGCATTGTCACGCCGGGCCATCTGGTTGCCGGCCTCGGTCCAGCTGCCGGCGAAGATCCAGCAACCGGACGCGGTGCTGCCGTCGTCCTTGAGCAGGCCGAACCCGGCCAGTTGCGATCCGGCCTTGACCGCCACGCCGCTGGCATCGGTGAAGTCGGCCATGGCGCTGCCGTTGATCTCTTTGGCCAGCTCCTCCGGCGATGGCTCGTCGGGGATCTTATACGGCCACGACAGGTTCAGCAGCGGATCGGGGAACTTGCCGCCCTCGGCCTGATAGCGCTTGCGCAGGCGCAGGAACAGTTCGCTCATGATGCGAATGTCGGTCTGCGCTTCGCCGGGGCCGTCGGCGCCTTTCCAGTGCCATTGCAGCCAGCGGCTGCTGTTGACCAGCGAGCCGTCCTCCTCGGCAAAGCAGGTGGTCGGCAGGCGAATCACTTCGGTCTGGATCTCGGCGCTTTTCACATCGTTGTACGGCCCGACGTTTTGCCAGAACTCCGAGGTTTCGGTGGCCAGCGGATCCATCACCACCAGCCATTTGAGCTTGGCTAGCGCGCCCATCACCCGGTTCTTGTCCGGCAACGCGGCGATCGGGTTGAAACCCTGGCACATGTAGCCGTTGACCTTGCCCTGGCTCATCAGGTCGAACATCTTCAGGACGTCGTAGTTGGGGATATCCAGTTTCGGCAGGTAGTCGTAATTCCAGTTGTTCTCCAGCGTCGCGTTGGCGCCGTACCAGGACTTCATCAGGCTGACGTGGAATTTGCTGTAGTTCTGCCAGTAGGACAGCTGCCCCGGACGCAACGGCATTTGCGTACGCTTTTTGATAAAGGCGTTGTAGTCCTGCTCGCCATCGCCACCCAGAGTCAGATAGCCCGGCAGCGAGTTGGACAACAACCCGAGGTCGGTCAGGCCCTGAATGTTCGAGTGCCCACGCAAGGCATTGACCCCGCCGCCCGGCATGCCGACGTTGCCCAGCAGCAGTTGCACCATCGCCGCACTGCGGATGATCTGTGCGCCGATCGAATGTTGCGTCCAGCCGAGTGCATAGAGGATGGTCATGGTTTTGCCCGGCGTGGAGCACGTGGCAATCTCATCCCAGATTTTCTGCATCGCATCGACCGGCATCCCGCAGATCTGGCTCGCCAGATCAATGTTGTAGCGGCTGTAATGCTGCTTCATCAATTGATAGACGCAGCGCGGGTCCTGCAGGGTCGGGTCGACCTTGACGAAGCCGTCCTCGCCCAACTCGTAACCCCAGCCGGATTTGTCGGTGTAGCTGCGTTTGGCCGCGTCGTAGCCGCTGAAGATGCCGTCTTCAAAGCCATAGCCGGCTTTGACGATGAACGAGACGTCGGTGTAGTTGCGCACGTATTCGTGCTGGATCTTGTCCTGAGTCAGGAGGTAATTGATCAATCCGCCCATGAAGGCGATGTCGGTACCGGTACGGATCGGCGCGTAATAGTCGGCCACTGAAGCGGTCCGGGTAAAACGCGGGTCGACCACGATCAGCCGGGCAGCGTTGTGCGCCTTGGCCTCGGTCACCCATTTGAAGCCGCACGGATGCGCTTCTGCTGCGTTGCCACCCATCACCAGGATCAGATTCGCGTTGGCGATATCGGTCCAGGTGTTGGTCATGGCTCCACGGCCGTACGTCGGGGCAAGACTTGCCACCGTCGGGCCGTGTCAGACACGCGCCTGGTTATCGAACCCCAGCATGCCAAGACTGCGAATCACCTTCTGGGTGATGTAACCGGCTTCGTTGGACGCTGCGGACGCTGCGAGGAATCCGGTGGTCAGCCAGCGATTCACCGTTTGCCCAGTGGAATTTTTCTCGATGAAGTTGGCGTCGCGGTCGGCCTTCATCAGGTCGGCGATGCGATCCAGTGCTTCATCCCAGCTGATCCGGGTCCATTCGCTGCTGCCGGGCTTGCGCATTTGCGGGTATTGCAGGCGGCCCGGGCTGTGAATGAAGTCCAGCAGGCCCGCGCCTTTCGGGCACAGGGTGCCGCGGTTGACCGGGTGGTCGGCATCGCCCTCGATGTGAATGATATTTTGCGCGACGTTCTTCGCGGCATCGCCCTGGCTGTACATGATCAACCCGCAACCGACCGAGCAATACGGGCAGGTGTTGCGGGTTTCATGGGTGTGGGCAAGCTTGAAGTGACGCACCTGCTCGGCGAAGGCCAGCGTCGGGGCCATGCCCAACGCGCCCAGGCTAGAGCCTGCAAGGCCGATACCGGCGACCTTGAAGAATTGACGACGGCTGAGATCCATCGTGCACTCCTGATCAGGTGGAACCCGGTACTTGAGCCGGGCTTTTTCTGGACAAACACGGTTACGGCAGAATGCCTGCCGGCTTTTTCACTGTAGACAATGACCACACACTCTGTGTGAAAACCGACCGTCGGCCGTTTGTCGGTCTATTCGCCAACGAACACAAAACCCTGTGGGAGCTGGCTTGCCAGCGAAAGCGGCGGATCAGTCAACACTAATAGCGACAGTGACGACGCCATCGCTGGCAAGCCAGCTCCCACAGGGGTCGCGTTGGGCTTAGAATGGCGCCCAGGATCCATCCCGCCTTCACGAGACCGCGCATGACTTTCGATTTTGATCAGGTATTCGACCGCCACAACACCGGCAGCACCAAGTGGAGCCGCTACCCGGCCGATGTGTTGCCGATGTGGGTCGCTGATATGGATTTCGCCGCGCCACCGGTGATCATCGAGGCGTTGCAGCAGCGTCTGCTGCACCCGCTGGTGGGTTACAGCGTGGCGCAGGACAACTTGCGTGAAGCCATCGTCGCCGACCTGTGGGACAAGTTCGCCTGGAAGGTCAAACCGCAGGAGCTGATCTTCCTGCCGGGTGTTGAATCGGGTTTCAACATGGCTTTGAAAGCCCTGGTGCAGCCGCAGCAGAATGTTGTGGTGCAGGTGCCGAACTACCCGCCGCTGCGGCATGCGCCGGGGCATTGGGGGCTGAACAAGGTCGAGCTGGAATTCGTCGCCCAGGCCGATGGCACCTACGCCACCCCGCTGGAGACCCTGCGCGAATCGCTGAACGGTGGCGGCGCCCTGCTCCTGAGCAACCCGCACAACCCGATCGGCAAGGTGTTTGGCCGTGAGGAGCTGCAAGCCGTAGCGGATATCTGTGCGGCACAGGACGCCTGGATCATCTCCGACGAGATCCACGCCGAGCTGTGCTTCGACGGCCGCGTGCACATTCCGACCGCGTCCCTCAGCCCGGAAATCGCCAAGCGCACCATCACCCTGATGTCGGCGAGCAAGGCCTACAACATCGCCGGCCTCAAAACCTCGTTCATGATCATCCAGGACGCCGCCCTGCGCGAGCGCGTCAACCACGCCCGTTGCGGCATGGTCGACAGCGTCAACCCGTTGGGCATGGAAGCCACCCGTGTCGCCTACAGCGAAGGCGCGCCGTGGCTGGCCGAACTGAAAACCTATCTGCAGGCCAACCGCGACTGGCTGGTGGACGCGGTGCGCGGCCGCTTGCCGGGCGTGACGATCAATGTGCCGCAGGGAACCTATCTGGCGTGGCTCGATTGCTCGGCGCTGGACCTGGACAATCCGCAGCAGTTCTTCCTTGAACAGGCCAGGGTCGGTCTGAGCGCCGGGCTGGATTTCGGCGATCAGCACCAACAGTTCGTGCGCCTGAACTTCGGCTGCCCGCGGTCGTTGCTCGAAGAAGGCATCAGCCGCATGGAACGCGCCCTGAACAACCGCAATACCTGAAAACACCACCAATCTGTAGGAGTGAGCCTGCTCGCGATAGCTGACTGACATTCAACATCAATGTCGGCTGATACACCGCTATCGCGAGCAGGCTCACTCCTACAATGGTTTTGTGGTCATCCAAAATCCGATCGAACTCACGGCAAACCGTCCAGGTCAACCACCCATACCTGCCCTGAGAACCTCGGAGATCTGTGATGACCGACTATCCAAAACCACCCTTCCCCGCACAAGCCCAAGCCGTCCCCGGTGCGCAAAGCAAAATGCAGCCGTACCCCGACTGCGGCGAGCAAAGCTACGTCGGCTCCGGGCGGCTGGCTGGCAAGATTGCGCTGATTACCGGTGCCGACAGCGGCATTGGCCGCGCGGTGGCGATTGCCTTCGCCCGTGAAGGCGCTGACGTGGTCGTGGCTTATCTGAATGAACACGACGATGCCAAAGAGACCGCACGCTGGGTTGAACAGGCAGGCCGCCAGTGCCTGTTGCTGTCCGGCGATCTCGCGCACAAGGCCCATTGTCAGGAACTGGTGGATAAGACCGTCGAACGCTTCGGGCGCATCGACATTCTGGTGAACAACGCCGCGTTCCAGATGACCCACGAAAACTTCGAAGAAATCCCCGATGACGAATGGGTGATGACTTTCGACGTCAACATCACGGCGATTTTTCGGTTGTGCCAGGCAGCGATCAAACACATGTGCCCCGGCGCGTCGATCATCAACACCAGCTCGGTCAACTCGGACATGCCCAAACCGACCCTGCTGGCCTACGCCACCACCAAGGGCGCGATCGCCAACTTCACCGGCGGACTGGCACAGATACTCGGGCCAAAAGAAATCCGCGTGAACTGCGTGGCCCCCGGACCAATCTGGACGCCACTGATCGTCTCGACCATGCCCGATGAAGAGGTGCAGAACTTCGGCAGCGAAACCCCGCTCGGGCGCCCCGGACAACCGGTGGAAGTGGCGCCAATCTATGTGCTGCTCGCCTCCGATGAAGCCAGTTACATCACCGGTCAGCGCTATGGCGTCACCGGCGGCAAGCCGATGTTGTAAGCCTCCATGAGCTTTGTCATCTGGGTCGCGGTGCTTGGCGCGGTGTTGCTGACCCTCGCGCTGACCTCGTCGTACCTGCGCTGGATGCCGGTCACCACTTCGGCGGTTTGTCTGTTGCTGGGGATCGGCATCGGCCCCAGCGGTCTGGATCTGCTGAAGCTGTCACTGGAAAACGCCTCGGTGTGGATGGAGCATCTCACGGAAGTGGCGGTGCTGTTTTCGCTGTTTGTCTGCGGGCTGAAGTTGCGTCTGCCGCTGCGCGACAAGCGTTGGCGGATTGCGTTCGGGCTGGCCGGCCCGGTGATGGTCTTGACCATCGCCGGGGTCAGCGTGTTGCTGCACTGGGGCCTGCAACTGTCGTGGGGGCCGTCGCTGCTGATCGGGGCGATGCTGGCGCCGACCGACCCGGTACTGGCCGCGCTGGTGCAGGTCAACGATGCGCGGGATGTCGACAGCGTGCGCTTCGGTCTGTCCGGTGAAGCCGGGCTCAACGACGGCATCGCGTTCCCGTTCGTGATTCTCGGCTTGCTGCTGTTGCAGGCCGATGCGCAACCCGGCGCCTTGACCGATTGGGTACTGCACGGATTACTCTGGGCGGTGCCGGTCGGTTTGCTGACCGGTTACTGGATGGGTCGCGGCATCGGTCGGTTGACGCTGTCGTTGCGCATCCGCAACGACGACAGCACCCTGAGCCCGAATGATTATTTGGCGCTGTCGCTGATTGCTCTGGCTTACGTCGGCGCGGATGCAATTGGCGGTTATGGTTTTCTGTCGGTATTCGCCGCCGGCCTCGGCTTGCGTCAGGAAGAAGTCAAATCCACCGGCGCCAGCCAGCCGCCCGCCGAACATCTGGTGCAACCGGTGGTCGGCCACCAGAACATCGAACCGCAGCACGCGGTGCACGGCGATACCGAACGACTGGAAAGCAGCCAGGTCGCGGCCGGGATCATGATGGGCGACATGCTCTCGTTCGGCAGTCTGGTGGAACGGGCCATGGAAGTGTTTCTGGTGACCCTGCTCGGTGTGGTACTGGTGCCGCATTGGGACTGGCGCGCACTGGTCATTGGCGCGGTGCTGTTCTGCGTGGTGCGTCCGGCCTGCGTCGCGTTGATGCCTTGGGGCACTTTGCTCGACGGTGGTCAGCGGCTGTTGATCGGTTGGTTCGGCATTCGCGGGATCGGCAGTCTGTTCTATCTGTTTTATGCCTTGAACCATGGCCTCAGTCCTTCAGTCGCGACGTTGTGCACCAACATCACCCTGTCCGTGGTAGCGCTGAGCATTTTACTGCATGGCATCAGCACCCAGCCGCTGCTGGCGCGCTACGAACAACGGCAAAAACGAAAAAACTGATTTTTCCGGCGGCAATATGTCGGGAAATCCATCGAAGTTTTTTCTGAAAATAAATGGATCCCTCGGCCAAAACCGACAGTCACAACCATAACCCCTCGCTGGATGCACTCGGCGGGGTCCGGCAGGTTCGGTTCCCCTGCGGCTTGCAGCCCATGAAGAGGAATCTTTGGATAACAAGGTCACGGTCATGAAAGAATGCTCGACTCCGGCACAAATCAAGGCTTGCAGGGCTTTGGCCCTGGAACGCAATCGTCAACTGTTCGAAGATGCCCACGCCCTCAACCGAGCGGCTTACGAGCTGCTGGAAGCGGACAATCTGGACCTCGAACAGTTTGAGCACTATCGAGCACTGCGCCGCAAAGCCGATGCGAAGTTCGAGGAAGCCATCGATCACTTGTGCGTCCTCAACGAAGACTTCCCGCCGATTCCAATGTCACCGCATCACTCGCAGGAATTGCGTCGGCAACTTGAAACCGTCGAATAAAGCACACAAGAAAAAGCCCGGCAGCGATGTCCGGGCTTTTTCTTTGGGCGGCGTTCAGCCCCCGGGGTTGGTCACCTGAATGAACACTGCATAAGCTCCGAGCAGGATCCAGAACGTGGCGAAGATCCATGGCGTGCGCACCGAAAACAACAGCGACTTGCGATAGCCCTTGTGGCTCGACTCCATTTCACTGAACAGCGGCGACTCGTCGTAAGCCATGCCCATGATCGGCTCGCTGCGCAACAACTCGCTCTGCTTGTAGTGCCAGTGATCGATGATGTCGTACGCCGCACGAATCCCCGGCCAGGCGTTGAGCGAACTGAGCAGCCCGAGCAGTGCGAGAAACGGCGGCACCACCAGCGTGAACAGCTTGCCCCACTCGGGGTTGAGGTTGGCCATGCACGAAGCGAAGGCAATCACCAGAAACGACTGCGCCGCGAGATAGGCATCGGTGCGATTGGCGAGGATGCTGGTTTCGTACTGGATTTCCTTGCGATAGAAATCCAGCCGTTCCTTAGGTGAGCCGAACATCTTGGCATCGTGTTCGGTCAGGTGCTCTTCAGCGCTGGGCTGAGTCAGTATGCGGGGCAAGGGACGCGCACTCCGTGGCGGGGAAACCTTTTAGAAGGCCCTCGCCACTGACAAGTTCAGGCGGATTCACTTCATCGACTGCGCGATGATTTCCACCAGGTTGAGCTGGGTGAATGGCTTGGGCAGACGCGGCAATTGCGCGGCAAAGCCTTCCAGACGTTCGGCGTAACCGGTGGCCAGAATGATCGGCAGATCCGGCTTGAGCAAACGCACCGCATGCGCCAGTTGCGCGCCGCTCATCTGCGGCATGGCCATGTCGGTGATCATCAGGTCGATGACTTCGCCCTGCTCGAACAACGCCAGCGCCTTGGCACCGGACGTGGCGCTGATCACGCGATGGCCAAGGTCTTCGAGCAGCAGCGTGGTGCTGGTCATCACCAGCGAATCGTCGTCCACCACCAGCACGCTGAGGCGCGGCACCAACACCGGTTTGACCGCCGGGTAGAGGTTTTTTGCCGTCTCCCCGGCCAGCGCCACCGGTATCCACATTTCAGCGCGGGTGCCATGGCCTTTTTCGCTCTTGAGAATGAAACGGCCGCCCAGTTGCTCGATAAAGCCATGCACCATCGACAGGCCCAGCCCGGTGCCCTTGCCCACGCCCTTGGTGGTGAAAAACGGATCCCTGGCCGAACCCAGCGTGGCTTCGTCCATGCCCTCACCCGTGTCGATCACGCTCAGGCACACATAGCGTCCCGCCGCCATTGACGAATGGCTTTGCTCAAGCACGACTTCCGGCTGCGCGCAAATGCACAGGCTGCCACCGTCGGCCATGGCGTCGCGGGCGTTGGTCGCCAGATTGAGCAACGCCAGTTCCAGTTGGTTGCTGTCGGCCAGCACCGGTTGCAGATCCTCGGGAAAGCGTGTCTCGATGCGAATCCCGGGGCCGATCGAGCTGCGCAACAGCCCAGTGATGCCTTGCACCAGTTGCGGGATATCGACCGGCTCGGTCTTGAGTTCCTGACGGCGGGCGAAGGCCAGCATGCGTTGGGTCAGCGATACGCCACGCAATGCACCCTGCGTGGCGTTTTCCAGCAGACGACTGTTTTTCGGGTCGTCACCGATGCGTTTTTGCAGAATCTCCAGATTGCCCAGAATCACCGTCAGCAGATTGTTGAAGTCATGGGCGATGCCGCCGCTGAGCTGACCGATGGCCTGCATCTTCTGCGCCTGAAACAGCGCTTCGCGGGTCTTTTCCAGCGCCACTTGCGACTCATGGGCTTCGGTGACATCGCGGGTGATCTTGGCAAACCCGAGCAGCGTGCCGGTTTCGCCGCGAATGGCATCGACCACCACGTGGGCCAGAAACCGCGTGCCATCCTTGCGCATGCGCCAGCTCTTGTTCTCGAAACGGCCCTCGCGGGTGGCAATCTCCAGCGCCCGTTGCGGTTCGCCGGCCACACGGTCTTCCGGGGTGTAGAAAATCGAAAAATGCTGGCCGATGATTTCTTCCGGCTGGTACCCCTTGATCCGCTGGGCGCCCTGATTCCAGTTGCTCACACGACCTTCGGGGCTGAGCATGTAGATCGCATAATCGGTGACACCCTGCACCAGCAGGCGAAACTGCTGTTCGCTTTGCTTGAGGGTTTCCTCGGCCATCTTGCGGTCGGTCAGGTCACGGGTGATCTTGGCATAGCCGAGCACTTTGCCGTTGGGATCAATGATCGGATCGATGACCACATGGCACCAGAAACTGGTGCCATCCTTGCGCACCCGCCAGCCTTCGCCTTCGAACCGTCCTTCGTGCAGCGCCGTGTCGAGCGCACGTTGCGGCAGGCCAGCCGCACGATCATCGGCGGTATAGAAGCGCGAGAAATGCTCGCCGAGAATTTCCGCCTCTTCGTAGCCCTTGAAGCGTTTGGCGCCGGAGTTCCAGCTGGTGATGATGCCGTCCGGGTCGATCATGTAAATCGCATAATCGACCACCGCATCGATCAGCAGACGAAAACGCATCTGCTCGATCGCGGCAGTTTTGCTCGGGTTGTCACTCATCAGATTCACCGCTGGTTTTCATTAGCGCAAGTATGCGGCAATCCGGCGCCATGGGAAGGTGCAAACGCGCCTCTATTCACGGCATGATCAATGGGTTGATTGAGGACGAGTCGGTGCCGAGCGACCACCAGCGTGGCAGCAGTTGCTGAATGCGCGGTTCGGCGAAGCGGTCATCGATCAGCATCACCACGCCACGATCTTCACGGGTGCGGATCACCCGCCCGGCGGCCTGCACCACTTTCTGCACGCCCGGATACAGATAGGTGTAGTCGTAACCGGCGCCGAAAATCGCCGCCATGCGCCGTTTCAACTGTTCGTTGACCGGGTTGAGCTGGGCCAGCCCCAGGGTCGCAATGAACGCGCCGATCAGCCGTGCTCCGGGCAAGTCGATGCCCTCGCCAAACGCACCGCCCAACACGGCGAAGCCAATGCCCTGACTGTCGGCGGTGAACTGATCGAGAAACGCCTGCCGCTGTCCTTCGGCCATGCCCCGGGACTGCTGCCACAGATTGATCTGCGGATGGCGTTCGGCGAGCAGCGTCAGCACTTGTTGCAGGTAATCGAAGCTGCTGAAGAACGCCAGGTAATTGCCCGGGCGCTCGCTGAACTGGCGGGCGATCAGCTCGACGATCGGTTCCAGCGACGCCTGGCGATGATTGAAGCGCGTGGAGATACGGCTGACGATCTGCACTTGCAGCTGTTCGGCGCTGAAGGGTGATTCGACGTCTATGCATACCGTGTCGGCGGGCGTGCCGAGCAGATCGGCGTAATAGCGTCGCGGGCTCAGCGTCGCCGAGAACAACACGCTGCTGCGCGCCGCTTTCAGGCGCGGGCCGATGAACGCCGCCGGCACCACGTTGCGCAGGCACAACTGCGACAGCGGCCGCTTGCGCTCAAGGTCGCGCTTGCTGATGTCGAACAGGTAATGCTCGTCGAACAGCTCCGCCACCCGGCCGAACTGCAGCATGTCGAAGTAGAAGGTTTGCAGTGCGCTGTCGAGTCCCTGCGGATGATCATTGAGGTAGTCGCCGATGGCCGCACTGCACAGCGACACCGCTTGCAGCAGCTTCTCCGGGGCCTTGTCGTAGGCCTGATACGGCGCCAGTTGCGGCTGATGCAGCGCGTTCCATTCACGGTTGACCCGTTGCAGGGATTTTTTCAGCACTTCGGGGGCAGTCTTGCGCACACTGGCCAGCGCGGCCTGATCGAGACTGGCGCTGTACATCGAACGCCCACGTTCGACCAGGTTGTGCGCTTCATCCGCCAGCACCGCAACCTTCCACTGGTTAAGCTGAGCGAGGCCGAACAGCAGCGCGCTGAAATCGAAGTAATAGTTGTAGTCCGCCACCACCACATCGGCCCAGCGGGCCATTTCCTGGCTCAGGTAGTACGGGCAAACCGTGTGCTCACGGGCCACTTCGCGCATCGCCGCCTGATCGAGCAGATTGATCCGGCTGGCCGCTTGCCGGGCGGCGGGCAGGCGATCATAAAAGCCCTGGGCCAACGGGCAGGACTCACCGTGACAGGCTTTGTCCGGGTGTTCGCAGGCCTTGTCGCGGGCGACCATCTCCAGCACCCGCAGCGGCAAGCGTTCAGACTGATCGAACAACACCTGACTGGCATCCAGCGCCAGTTTGCGCCCCGGGGTCTTGGCGGTCAGGAAGAACACCTTGTCCAGTTGCTGCGGCGCCAGCGCCTTGAGCATCGGGAACAGCGTGCCGAGGGTTTTACCGATCCCGGTGGGCGCCTGGGCCATCAGGCAGCGGCCGGTGCTGACCGCTTTGAACACCGATTCGGCCAGATGCCGCTGGCCGGGGCGAAAGTCGGCGTGGGGAAAGCTCAATTGCTGCGCGGCCAGATTGCGCGCCTCGCGATGGGCCATTTCTTGCTCGGCCCAGTTCAGGAACAACCGGCATTGCTGTTCGAAAAAATCCTGCAAGGCTGGAGCATTGAAGGACTCGACCAGACAGGTTTCCTTTTCGCTGACGATGTCGAAATACACCAGCGCCAGATTGATCTGCGCAAGCTCCAGCTTGCGACACATCAGCCAGCCGTAGATTTTCGCCTGCGCCCAATGCAACTGCCGATGGTTGGCCGGTTGCCTGCTCAGGTCACCGCGATAGGTTTTGACTTCTTCCAGACAGTTCTGCGCCGGGTCATAGCCGTCCGCCCTGCCCCTGACCTTCAACTGCAGAAACTCGCCTTCCAGTGCCACCTCGCTTTGGTATTTGTCGTTGCGCCGCGAGGCCACGGTGCGGTGCCCGAGCATGCCTTCGAGGGCTGTCGGCGAAGGGGTAAAACGCAGGTCGAGGTCGCCGGTCTTGGCGGTGAACTCGCACAGCGCGCGGACGGCAATGCTGTAGCTCAAGCGCTCTGCTCCGCCCATTGCACGTAGCACACGGCGACCGGCATCTGGTGTTGGTGGCAAAATTCCAGCCAGCGCAGTTGGTTGTCCTGCAAGCGGTCACCGGGGCCTTTGACTTCGATCATGCGGTAGGTCTTGTGCTGCGGCCAGAACTGGATCAGATCCGGCATGCCGGCGCGATTGGCCTTGATGTCGAGCAGCAGGCGATTGAACCATTGCTTGAGGTGTTCCGCCGGCAAACACGCCAGCGCCTGCTCCAGCAGTTGCTCATTCAACGCGCCCCAGAACACGAACGGCGACTGCACGCCCCATTTGGCGGCGAAGCGCTCACGAATGGTCGCCGCATAACGGCCGTCGTCGAGTTGGTCGAGGCAAGCCTGAAACAGTTCGGCGCGGCGTTGCTGAAAGTCTTCGTTGAGCAGATCCACCGGCCCGCGCTGAAACGGATGAAAGAACGCTCCCGGCAGCGGCGCAAAAATCGCCGGCCAGCACAACAGGCCGAACAGCGAGTTGATCAGGCTGTTCTCGACGTAGTGCACCGGGCCGCTGTCTTCGTGCAAATGCGCCTGCACGTAAAACTCCACTGACAATCCCGGATCAGTGCGCGGCAGTTGCAGATCAAGGCGCTCGACCGGGCGTGGCGTTGCCCGTTTGAGCGGTGGCCCGCCGAGTTTGCGTCGCAGCCGTGGCAGCATCCGTTGCAGACTCTGCTGCTCCGCAGCGCTTTCCGGCGCCTGTTCGGCGAGGCTGGCGAGCTCCAGCGCCAGTGCGTATTCGCCACAGCGCTCCAGCACGCGGATCATTCGCTGACGGGCGCCGGGGTAGGCGCAATCGCGGTAAATGCTCAGCGCCAGGGCGAACTCAGTGATGCGCTCGCAATACTGGCCGATCTGGAACAGCACCTTGCCACGCCGCCGTTGCAGCCACGGGTTGTCGAACTGCAGCGCGCTGACCTGCTCGACAATGGGCTCCAACGGTTCACCGGCTTCGAAACGCTGTTGACACTGATGCAGGAACAGGCAGGCGTCAACGTCCTCTCGACTGCGCAGACCACGGGAGTCGGCGCAGAACTCGACTTTTTCGTAGGTAAAGATCCCGAGGTCGGCGAGGACGAATTCCGACCAGTCCTGATACAGGTTGCCGAAGAACATCAGACGCAGGCGGTCGCACAGGTCCATGATGGTCAGGCTGAGCAAGCGGTCGCCGAGCGTCGGTGCCCAATCGGAGAGGCTGCGCGACTCGCTGAATTGCTCGGCGAGCGCCGGCAGCCAGTCGTCCTTGCGGCCCTTGGGTTGCTCGATAAAGCTGCCGAACGCCTGCAGCAGTTCAGCCTTGAGCAACACGTCGAAAACTTCGGGCATGCTCAACAAAGCCTGATCGTCGAGCCAGCCGTGACGCAACAACGGCTGCGCGGCGTTGCTGATGTCCCCGATTTCCGGGTAGTTGAGTTTGCCGAAGCGGAAATGCACGCCCTTGCGCATTATCATGCGCACCAGCAAACCCTGCGAAGCGCGTGACAAGGCCTTGAAGTCGCGGATAAAGCCGTGCTCGGATTCGCTCATCACATCGGCATAGCGAAGTTCAAGCCAATCAAGCACTTGCCGGAAGTTGTTGAGGTAATAGAACGGATTGTCGAGCGGGTTGGCAGTCACGGGAATTCAGGGCCATGGCGAGCGAATACTGGTTATGCGTACAGATACCAGCTCTGCCCCGTCGCGTGCAAACGGAAAAAGATCAGTGGCAGCGGCAATCGGGATTTTTTCAGGGTGCCATCGAACTTTTCCCGGTTCGATGGCACCAACCGCGTTAGAGACCGAAGTCGGTCAATTGATATGGAATGAGGTATTTGAGGTGGGTATGAACATCAAGACTCTGGGTCTTCCCCTGGCGGTAGCGGCCCTGCTGACATTGGGCGGCTGCTCGACGCCGACGGTGGTCACCTTGCAGAACGGCACCCAGTATTTGACCAAGGACATGCCGAAAACCAAGAACAAGGACGGGTTCTATGAGTTCGAGGATATTTCCGGAACCAAGGTGAAAGTCCGCGGCGACGAGGTCGCGACGGTGCGCAAAGAAGACTGACCACCCGATAACCCTGTAGGAGCTGCCGAAGGCTGCGATCTTTTGACTTTGTTTTTCAAGATCAAAATCAAAAGATCGCAGCCTGCGGCAGCTCCTACAGGGGAAGTTTTATCCGCCTGGGTTATTCGAAAGCAGGCAGACCCACAATGCTGTGATCACAGCTGAAATACTGCTCACCGCGCCGCGCCAGCTCCGCTTGCAGACGCCGGCAGCGCTCCAGATCCTGTTGGGTCATGCGGTCAATGCTCAGATTGCCAGTGGCTTGCGCTTGTTTGTCATCACCGCGCCGAAACGTCACGAACGGCTGTTCGGGCTGAATCTGAAACAGGCTTTTCTCTTCCATCGGCTCGACCACTTCAGTCTTTTCCGGTTTCGGCAGTTGATCGCTGCTGATGCCGTAGCGGCTCAGAATCGAGGTTTGAGGCAGATCGGCCCAGGCATTGGCCGATAACAGCGCCAGTCCGACAATCCCGACATACCCCTTGAACCTTTTCACGTGTGCATCTCCTGTACTCGATGGCGGCTGGCTATAGAACGTGTGTGCACGTGCTGGCTTTAGGCCGCTTTTGCTGTTTGCAGAGCTTTTGAGTCAGGGTGTGGCTGTTGAGTCACTTTTGATACCGAGTTGTGGCGAGGGAGCTTGCTCCCGCTTGAGCGCGTAGCGCTCACAAAATCTTCAGGGCCGCTTCGCGACCCAGCGGGAGCAAGCTCCCTCGCCACAGGTTACGGATGCATCAGGCGATCACAATTCCATCGGCACTGAGGCTATTCAGCGCCACCCCAACCAATGTCACCGAATCCCCGCCAAACTTCAGCACCGTGTCCTGCCCCACCATCGAGGCATGCGCGCGGAAGTCATCATTGGGCAACACACCCTGGACGCCAAGGAACACCAGTTTGTCGTTCGACGTAAAACCCACCACCCGATCCTGACCGAACGCGCCGTTGAACAGGAACGTATCCGCCCCGCCCCCCGATTCCATCAGGTCATTACCGGCGCCACCGACAAACACATCATTGCCGACGCCGCCAATCAAATGATCGTTGCCATCCAGACCAAACAACCAGTCACCGCCGGCATGCGCCTTGAGCGTATCGGCGCCATTGGTGCCCTTCACGCTGGACTCATACTGAGTGACGTTGCTGCCGACCTTCAGACCGCTGGCCGTGACGCTGTGGGTCACGTCGTCCTTGAACAGCCCCCAGAGAAAGCCCGGCTCCTTGGTGACGATGCTACCGATGTCGCGGGTGATGCTGATCCCGCCGTTGGCGTCGCGCACGTACAGATTGCCGGCGCCGTCGTTGGCGAAGTCGAAGGTGTTCACCGACTTCTGCAAATCGAGGGTGTTGTTGCCGGCGCCACCGAGAATCACGTTGTAGCCACCACCGTCACGGAAAGTGTCATTGCCGGCGCGACCTTCGAGGTAGTCGTTGCCGCTGCCGCCCTGGATCAGGTCATTACTGTCACTGCCGATGATGAACGTGCTGCCCTTGTGGGTTTCGGCGTTGCGGTTCAGATCCTGCACCCAGGTGTTGGCCCGCGCCGGGTCCGACAGGTTGGCGACGATGATCGTCGAGTCCTTGCTGGTCAGGTCGTAGAACTTCGACTCGATGATGCGGTTCATGCCGTCGCCGTAAGCGGTCGGCAGATGCGAGATCCAGGTCGGGATATTGAGAATCGAGAACGGCAGCAGATTCCACGCGGTCGAGGCGTAGTGATCGTTGAAGCTGACGATGTTGTCGGTGGCCGATTCCTTGGGCGCGTCGTGCACGCCGACCGAGGCGCCGGTGAAGGTCGAGCCGTCGAGGGCGCGGAACACCGGATCGTTTTCGTAACCGACGTTGAGCACTTTGTCGGTGCTGCTCTGGGTCGGCGAGGCGTAGGCGATGTAGTTGGAATCGGCGAAGAATCCGCCCCACTTGCCGCCACTCAGGTCAGCCATGCTGTTGACCGCCAACCCGCCGAGGCTGTGGCCGCTGACCAGCACGTCCTTGCCGCTGAGGCCGTTGGCCTTGGCGAACGCCACCACGTCATTCAGTAGATTGCCGAACGCTTCGCCGACGTAATTCTTGGCGTAGTCCTTGGGACCGAACGCTGCCAGCAGGTCGTTGATCACGTCGCCGATGGAATCGAGGATCAGGTTTTCCCGCGGGCCGCTGGTGCCGCGAAAGGCGATGCCGATTTCCGTGAGATGGCCCTGGGCGTCGTACTTGCCGAGGATTTCCACCTGAGCGGTGGTGTAACCGGCCTTCTCACCGAAGAAGGTTCCGCGCGCGTCGGTCTTGCCGTCGTAGCCCAGTTGCGAGGCGGTGATCGGTGTCCAGCCAGCTTTTTTCACGGCGTCAAGGGCGAGTTTTTCCGAGTCGGGGTTCCACGGAATACCGGGAATCACCCCTTGCGAATCAGTACCGCCGAGCAGTGCGGTGACCAACGTGGCCGGCAGGCCGAGGCCGAAGCCGTTGTGCTGATAACCGGCGGCAAAGCCGTTATCGAGGTTGTGGTAGGAATACAGCGTGATCGCCATGGCATCGCTGAACAGCGCCTTGGAATCGGCTGTGCCGAAGTTCTTGTAGTCATACACACCCATTGCTATTGCCTCTCTTTTGTTGGAATTGTCAGAGATAGCTCACAGCCAGGGCGCCCCTCACGGGCACGCCCCGGAGCATTTCAGTACTACTTGCATTGCTTTTAACTGTAGGAGTGAGCCTGCTCGCGATGAGACCGTGTCAGGCAACATGGATGGAGACTGACTGACCGCGATCGCGAGCAGGCTCACTCCTACAGGGTTTGTCTTAACAAGGAGCTAGGCGAACACGAACGCCGAGTCCGACAGGTTAGCCACTCCCACCCCGACCAGGGTCACGGCATATTCGCCAATCTTCAGCACGGTATCGGCCCCCGACTGCACAGCATGCTGCTTGTAGTCGTAGCCCTGCCCCGCGCCTTCGACGCCCATGAACACCAGTTTGTCGCTGCCCTGGTAACCATTGATTGCATCAAAACCGAACGCGCCGCTGAACAGGAAGGTGTTGTTGCCACCCACCGCCGTCATCACGTCGTTGCCGGCGCCGCCGACGAAGGTTACGTGGCCCTTGTCGCTGATCAGCTTGTCATCGCCACCCAGCCCGAACAGCCAGTCACCCTCGGCGCTGGCGTGTAATGCGTTGCCATACGCATGGCCGTTGAGCGAATGGGTGTACTGGGTCAGTTCGCTGCCATTGGTCAAACCCTTGGCCGTGACACCCCAGGTGATTTCCTTGCTGCCCCACCACGAACCCGACTCCTTGCTCACCAGCGCGCCGATGTCGCGGGTCATGCTGATGCCGCCGTAGGCGTCGCGCACGTACAGCGTGCCGTCACCGTCGTTGGCGAAGCTGAAGTTCTGCAGCGGTTTCTGCAGCTCGAAGGTGTTGTGGCCCTGGCCACCGAGGAGGATGTTGAAACCACCGTCATCGCGGAAGCGGTCATCGCCGCCCAGGCCTTCGAGGAAGTCGTTACCCGCCCCGCCCTTGAGCCAGTCGTTGCTGTTGGTACCGATGATGAAGGTGCTACCGGTGTGCGGCTCGCCGCTGCGCCCCAGATCCTCGACCCAGGTCTTGCCCCGGGACGATTCCTCAAGGTTGGAGACGATGAGGGTCGAGTCCTTGAGCGTGAGGTTGTAGAACTTCGAATCGATCACCCGGTTCAAGCCATCGGCATACCCGAGCGAGCTATGGGCCGACCAGTTCAGCGGATTGACGATGCTGAACGGCACCAGGTTCTGCGCGGTGGACGCATAGTTGTCGGTGAAGTTGACGATGTTGTCGGTGGTCGACTCATGCGCCCCGTCGTGCTTGCCCAGCGACCCGCTGCTGAACGTGGTGCCGTCCAACGCACGGAACACCGGATCGTTTTCGTAACCGATGTTCAGCACGTTATTGCCGGTGCTGCTCTGGGTCGGCGAAGCGAACGCGATGTAGTTGGCATCCTTGAAGAAACCGCCCCAGTTGCTGGCACTCAACTCGGCCACGCTGTTGACCCCTAGCCCGCCGAGGCTGTGGCCGCTGAACAGCACGTCCTTGGCGGCGATGCCGTTGGCGATGGCAAACGCGGCAACGGACTTGAGCAGGTTGTCGAAGGCATTTTTCGCGTAGTTGCTCGCGTAATCCGACGGCCCGATGGCGGCCAGCAGGTTGTTCTTCATGTCGCCGAAGGTGTCGCTGTAACCCAGCCCGCCGGTGCCGCGAAAGGCCACGCCGATGCCGATCAGCTTGCCGCCGGCGTCGTACTTGCCGAGCACCTCGGCCTCGGCGCTGGTGAAGCCGTCCTTCTCGCCGAAGAACGTGCCTTGGGCGCCGACCTTGCCCTGATAACCCAGCGCCGCGGTGCTGAGCGGTTTCCAGGCGGTGGCCGGCAACGGCTGGCCGGTTGGCGTGTAGGCATACAGCGTCAGTGCGATGGCATCGCTGTACAACGCTTTGCCGTCGGCATTTTTATAATCGAACAATCCCATGTTGTGCTCTCTCTTCCTTCAAAACCGGCAGCCCCCAAGGGACTGCCGGCACGCTTTTAGAACTGCCAGTCGAGGGTCAGACCCACACCGTGGTCCTTCTCGTTGTTACCGATCAGTCCGTTGTAGTCCAGGTTGACCCGGACATCGCGATTGAGCGCCAGCCCGGCGCGTACGCCGACCACCGCCGCATCACGATCCATCGACACACTCTGCACAGTGAAGGCGCTGTTGCCATTGGCGAAGGCCAGGTGGCTGTCAGCATCGACACTGCTCAGGTTGTGCTGCCAGCCGAGGGTCGCGCCCAGTTCCAACCGATGTTTGTCCGACAGCGCGAAGCTGCGCTTGGCACGCACACCAAGGGTCGACAGCACCACGTCGCGGTTGTCTTCGCCGCTCTTGAGCGCCGCAGCATCACCCTTCTCGGTGAAGCTGTCGGTGTTCAAGTGCACGTACGACAGGTTGGCGAACGGCTCCAGATTCAACGGTTGCAGGCGCAGATCGTAAGCCGCTTCGGTGAACACCTGAGTGGTCGCCGCATCGTGCTTGGTTTTCTCTTTGCCATTGACGCCCGCGAACTGCAGATCACGCTTCACATCCACGCGATGCCAGCTGTAAGCCGCACCGGCGGTCAGACGCAGCGCATCAATCTGATGCCCCAGGTACGCACCCAGGTGGTAGCTGTCGACCGAGGCCGACGAATGCGTGTCGCTGCCCATGTTCAACGAGCTGTCGCTATAACCGGTAACGAAACCCAGACGCGTATCTTCAGCAATCAAACCGTCGACACCGGCCAGCAGCCCGCCAATGGAGCTGTTGGAGTCGGCGTTTTCATGGCCGCCATCGCTCTTGCCCCACGACCCCAGCACCTTGACCCAGGCGTTGCTGCGGTCGTCGGTCGGTGCGTCGGCATTGAACAGATCACGCTCACGCAGACGCTCGCCCACCGCTTCACGCAGGTAGCGACTGTCGTTGATCAGCATCGTCCCAATGGCGGGATGAATCTCGCCGGACAGTTGCTGGAAGGCTTGTTGCGCCGAGGCCGCATTCGGCGAAAGCAGCAGGGTTTCGAACAGCGCATTGCCCGCGCCCAGACCCTCGGCAGCCGCGCCAACCGCACGCTGGTTCGGCGTCAGGCCGACACTGGCGAACGACGCGCCGTTGCGCCCGACGTCCAGTTGCACGCCGTTTGCCGAGTACGCCAGGGTGCCGCCGAGGAACGCGTAGTTCGGCAGCACTTGCCCGAACTGTCCTTGGATGCCACCGGCCGCTTGCAGGATGTTGAACTGCGAACCCAGCAGGCTCTTCACTTCAGTCGTCGTCAGCAAGGTCGGGCTGTTTTCCAGCGACAGACTGACCGTGGCGCCATCGATCACCGCTTTGCCACCAGCAACGATCTTGTCGCTGCTGGTCGGCGAGACTTCCACCGCGTAGGTCGAACCGCGCTCGAAGGTCACGTCACCGGCGACGTTCAGCGTGCCGATCGAGTTGCCCGGGGCGACGGTACCGCCGCTTTTCGCGGTCAGTGCACCGATGCGGCCGTTACCGCCGAGGATGCCGCTGTCGTTGACCGTGACCGCCGAAGCCAGCGAGCCATTGATCGCCAGACGCCCCTGATTGACCAGAGTCGGGCCGCTGTAGGTGTTGTTGCCGGTCAGCACCAGCGTGCCGATGCCCTGCTTGGTCAGGCCGCCGTGACCGGAAATGTCGTTGCGCCAGGTGTCGAGGCCGCAAGTGATGTCGGTGCACAGGCGCTCGGTCGGTTTGCCCTTGTCGATGATCGCGCCGATGCCCGGCAAGTCCGCGACAAACTGCCCGGAACCGTAGGCCCCCTGAATGCGGAACTCTTCCGGGATGTCCTGCTCGGTGACGAACATCGCCGGGCCGTCGATGCCTTTGCGCAGGTTGATCATGCCCCAGCCGTACAAGGCGTCGACGCCCGGTGCGCCGAGGTCGGTGGCGGTGGTACGCAGCACCGTGGCGACCTGATCGCCCGTCATGTACGGGAAGCGCTCCATCAACACCGCCATCGAGCCCGCCACATGCGGTGCGGCCATCGAGGTGCCGTTGTAGTTCTTGTAGCCGGTGGTCAGGTTATCGGCGTTGGTGCCGCTGATGATCGAGCTGTAGATCTGCGTGCCCGGCGCCGAGACGCAGAAGCTCGCGGTGTAGCCGCAGCGCGAGGAAAACGTACTCATGATGTACGGATTGGCGCTGGCCAGATCCGGGTTCTTCTGCAACGCGGCGACGGTGATCCAGTTCGGCGCGATGTCCGGCACGAAGTAGCCGAGGCCGGCGATGGCGTCCGGGTTGTTCAGGTTGTAATCGTTACCGGCGGCGAAGATCGTCACGATGCCGCTGCGGGCGGCGGCGATGGCGCCGTCGTAGGCGCCGCCGGGCTTGGTGCCGAGCAGTGTGCGGATCTCGTTGAACTGCACTTGCGCGTCGTTGACGGTGAAGTGCGGATACGCCGGGTCGCGGCCGCCGAGGTCGAAACGGTCAGTGATGCCGATGCCCCAGCTGTTGTTGATGATCCGCGCGCCACTGGCGATCAGCGCATCCCAACCGGCCTTGTACACCGCGCCGTCGTTGCCACGGACGATGCCGTCTTCCGGGCCCGGGTCGCCGTTATCCGCGCTGATGATCTGCGCACCGAACGCCACGCCGTGCATCGGCCCGCCGTCACGGCTGCCGGCAGCGATGCCACCGACGTGGGTGCCGTGGGCACCGAGCTTGCCGTCGGAACCGACCGAAGGCGAACCGTCATAGCGGAACGCGTCCCCGGCTTTGACCGGGATGTACGGGTCGGTGTATTCGCGGATCCCGCTGGTGACCAGGGTGATGACTTTATTGGCACCGGAGAACTCCGGGTGCGCGGCGTACACCGGCTGGTCAAAGATCCCCTGCTTCACGCCTTTACCGGTGTAACCGGCGGCGTAGGCGTAATCCGCGCCGATGGCGCCCAGGCCCCAGTCAGCCTTGAATTCGGCACTGCGCCAACTGGCGGGATCGCCAGTGCGGCCGCTTTCCACGTAAGGCGCCGCGTGCGCGGTGCCCCAGGTGGTCAGTGCGCAGAGCATGGCGCAATTGAGGGTTTTCATGGCGAAGCGACCGCCCGTTTGCGCGGGGGTTTTGTTGTTATTCATCCAGCGACCTTCCTTAGTGTTGTTGCGAAAAATCCGTGTACCAGGCCCACACCTGGGCATGGGAAATAACGCTTGTGGTGAGGGGATTTATCCCCGATGGGTCGCGAAGCGACCCCGAGCAGTTTCCAGTAACCGAGTTGTCCGGGTGAGCGACTGCTGCGCAGTCGATCGGGGATAAATCCCCTCGCCACAAGTGTGCGTTCACCTGACCTGCGGGGTTTGTTTCAGAACTGCCAATTCAGGCTCAACCCAACCCCATGACTCTTCTCGCGGTTAGCCAGTTGTCCGTTGTAATCGAGGTTGACCCGCACGTCCTTGCTCAACGCCAGGCTGGCTTGTACGCCGACCAGCGCCGCGTCACGCACCAATGCCGAACTCTCGACCGCGTACGGTGTGCTACCGCTGGCAAAGCGCAGATGCTGTTCGGCGTCGATGTCGCTGAGGCTGTGCTGCCAGCCGAGGTGGCCGCTGACGTCCAGTGCCTGTTGCGCCGACAAATTGAAGCGCTTAACCGCACGCACACCGAGGGTGCTGAGGACCGCATCACGCTGGTCGCCGGAGCTTTTCAGCGCCGCCGCGTCGCCCTTTTCCGTGAAGCCTTCGGTATCCAGATGCACGTAAGCGAGGTTGGCGAACGGCTCCAGTGCCAGCGGCTGCAGGTTCAGCCGGTAAGCCGCTTCACCGAAAACCTGCGTGGTCGCCGCATCGACCTTGGCTTTCTGTTTGGCGCTGACGTCACCGTATTGCAGATCGCGCTTCACATCGGCGCGATGCCAGCTGTAGGCCGCGCCAGTGCTCAGGCGCCAGGCGCCGATGTCATGACCGGCGTAAGCGCCGAGGTGATAGCTGTCGACCTTGGCCGACGAATGCGTGTCCGAGCCCATGTTCAGCGAGCTGTCGCTGTAACCGGTGACCAGACCGATGCGCGTCTGCTCGTCCAGCGCGCCGTCAACACCGGCGAGCAAACCGCCGATTGAGGTGCTGTAGCGCGAGGTGTCGTTACCTGAGTTGGTCGAACCCCAGGCGCCGAGGGCCTTGATCCAGCCATTGCTTTGCGTGGCGTTGGCATCGTGCAGACGCTCACCGACCGCGTCGCGCAACTGGCGGCTGTCATTGATCAGCATCGAGCCGAGCGCCGGGTAGATTTCGCCGCTCAATTGCTGGAAGGCTTGCTGCGCCGAGGCGGCAGACGCCGACAGCAGCAGGCTTTCGTACACCGAATTGCCGGCGCCGAGGCCTTCGACGGCGGCCGCCACCGCACGCTGATTCGGGGTCTGCCCGACGCTGGCGAACGAGGTGGCGTTGCGCTGAATGTCGAGCTGAATGGCGTTGGCCGTGTAGTCGAGGTTGCCGCCGATGAACAGGTAATCCGGCAGCACCGCGCCGAACTGGCCCTGAATGCCGCCGGCCGCTTGCAGAATGTCGTACGAATGGCCGAGCAGGCTGCGGGTTTCAGTGGTGCTGAGCAGGGTCGGACTGTTTTCCAGCGAAAGGCTGACCGTGGCACCGCTGATGCTCGCGACGCCGCCGGCGACGATGCGGTCGCTGCTGATCGGTGACAGCTCCACCGCGTAGGTCGAGCCCGGGGCGAAGGTCACGTCGCCGGCCACGTTCAAGGTGCCGATGGAGTTGCCCGGCGCTACGCGGCCGCCGCTGTTGGCGAGCAACGAGGCGATCCGCCCGGAACCGCCGAGGGTGCCGCTGTCGTTGACGGTCACCGCCGAGGCCAGCGAGCCATTGACGCTGAGCACGCCGCCATTGACCGTGGTCGGGCCACGGAAAGTGTTGTCGCCGGTCAGCAGCAAGCGCCCTGCCCCGGACTTGATCAGGCTGCCCTGATAGACCCGGGTCGCCGCTGCGGCATCACGCGCCATGCCCACCGCGTAGTCAGTCTGATCCTGCTGACTGGCGCCGGCCGGAATACCGTTCTGCCAGCCCTTGTCCTGCAGGGTTTGCTGCCAGGCGCTGTGTTCGGCGAGGTCTTCGCGCTGACGCTGAATCAATGCCTTGTCGGAGATGTCATTGCTCCAGACATCGCTTTGCCCGGCCGCCAGGTTGGCATCGAACGCGCCGAGCAATTGTCCCGGCCCGTGCATCGCCCGATTGAGGTTGGCCACGCCCCAGCCGACCCGCTCGGTCGGCGCATCGGTAACCGAGCCGTCGAGTTGCGTGGCGGTGGTCAGCAGCACTTCGAGCGCCTGCTGATTATTCATGTACGGGTAGCGTTCCATCACCAGCGCCAGTGCCCCGGTAGCGTGCGGCGCGGCCATCGAGGTGCCGGACTTGATTGCGTAATCGCCACCCGGAATGGTGCTGTCGATCTTCGCCCCCGGCGTGGTGATGCACCAGTATTTGGCGATGCCGCACTGGTTGTACTTCTGCTGATTGCTTTGGTCCAGCCCGGAGACTGCCAGCCAGTGGCCTTCGAGGTCCGGCTGAAAGTACGGCATCGCCGAGCGCACGCTGGCGTTCGGGTAGCCGCTGTTGCCGGCACTGAACACGTTGATCACGCCACGACGCGAGACGTCCGCCGCCGCGTCGAGCCAGGTGCCCTGATTCCAGTGCTGGGCGTAAGCGGCATGCAGATCGGCCAGGGTGCGATAGCTGACATCCGGCGGCTGACTGCCCCAACTGTTGTTGATTGCGCGCACGCCGGCAGCGGCCAGGGCGTCATACGCGGCTTTGAAATAACGCGGATCGGGTTTGGGGCCGAACAGAAAGCTGTCGTTGTTGTTGGTGTTGCCGACGAAGATCTGCGCGTTGTACGCCAAGCCGTGCATGCCGTTGCCGTCCCGGCTGGCGCCCATGGTGCCGACCACGTGGGTGCCGTGGGAATCGTTGTTGGGGTTGAGGGTGCCATTGACGTTGAACAGCGAGCCGTCGACGTAACTGCCGGAGGCCATTACCGGGTGATAGCGGTCACTGGCGAACTCGGGATGGGCGGCATCGAAGCCGGAGTCGAGAGCGCCGATCTTCACGCCTTTGCCGGTGATGCCGGCAGCGTAGGCCTGATCCGCCTGCATCCGCGCAAGGCCCCAGTCACGCTGGAATTCGGCGCTGCGCCAACTGGCGGGATCGCCGGGCTTGCCGGTTTCAAGGTACTGCGCATTGGCTTGCGCAATGGAAACTGCGAGCAACAGAGTGCCGACCGCTGCCGGCTTGATGCGTACTTCCATGTTCACCACTCACTTTTATTGTTTTATGCAGGTTCTTCTGCGGTGTAAAACCCTCACCCCAGCCCTCTCCCAGAGGGAGAGGGAGCCAATCCGGGTGTCTTGAGCCATGCATCGACCTGAGAAACCGAGTCGATTATGGATTCAGCACAGCTCACTCATATCGGTGCCCATCTGGAACATCCCCCATTCAGTCCCCTCTCCCTCTGGGAGAGGGAGCCAATCCGGGTGTCTTGAGCCATGCATCGACCTGAGAAACCGAGTCGATTATGGATTCAGCACCGCTCACTCATATCGGTGCCCATCTGGAACATCCCCCATTCAGTCCCCTCTCCCTCTGGGAGAGGGAGCCAATCCGGGTGTCTTGAGCCATG